>PUOG01000310.1 GCA_003552745.1 Spirochaetaceae bacterium | reverse complement strand
TACTGTGCGCTGACGAGGATGCCGGCGATTGCAACCGAAACACTGATGAACCATATTCGTCGATGAAGCTTACCGGTTTCGAGCATGAAGTGGTCCCATTCACTATTGTCGGCCGGAAGCAGAACGCATCAACGACCGTACCCCCAAAAACTGATCACTCGACCACGTATACGAGTTACTTCTACCGGTCCATAGCTTCGAGAGTCGACCGATTCGGAAAGGTTGTCACCGACCAGGAAGACTTCATCGTGGCCGAGAGCGTCGCGTTCTGAGAGCTCGTCGGCCACCTCCGTTGTAATCGGGATGAGTCTATCGGAGAAACGTATACCCTCATGCACTATCTCGAACGGCGCCGCCGGAGGCGCCGCGACACGCTTGACGGCGAGTATCTCATTTGCCGGCTCTCGATAGACCACGATTTCGTCTAACGCCGGGTCGCCCCATTGCAGGAGATAGCGATCGGTGAACGGTGACTGAAGCCCATAGGCTGCGCGGTTGACAAACAGAGTGCTTCCGCCCTCGATCTTCGGCTCCATGCTGACGCCGTCGACGCGAAACAGCTCGAGTCCGAACGCTCTCAGAAGCAGAAGTGACAACACCAGCGGCACGAGCATGAGAACCGGTGACTCCAACGTTCTGCGACCAGGTGAGCGTGTCCGGTCGATGGTTACGTGCTGTCTCTCCATTCCGATTTGACCGCGAAGTACCCGGACTATAATATGCACTTCGGTTCTTGTCGATATGATCGAATAGAATGGAGTCAGTCATCGAACGGCAATACCCTTCAAAGAGAGCGCTTCAGAGGCGATCCGGTGCGGGAAAGCGGTCTGGACGCTCTCGTGAACACAGCCCCGTGAATGACAGCCTGCTGAGGCGTGCCCACGAGCACAATCAGCCCGGTTCGAGAGAAAAGGATCGCCACAAGCCTCGTTTCGGCAGGCGCATCGACATCTTTCGCAACCGGCGACGAAGTGAAGGAGTCGGTATTCTCTCCCGGATTACCCAGGAAGGAAACGGAGCTGTTCAGTATTTCGGGGGGCTACATAGTGCGGGCACACGCAATGGAGCGACGCGCAATGCGTCTGCCCGGGAGAATAGCGCCGCGGCGGAAGGTCGCTTTTCGATGATTCTACGACCGCTTCGAGCCGCACTCCCATCCCTTCCCTCTGTGCGCATCGGAGCGATTCTACAACGCGATCTCGTACCTCTCGACCAGGCGTTTGTCAGCGGATGCCTGCTTTTCATTCTCGTCGGCGTTCTCTCGCTTACCTCACCGACGGTGGAGCTGTGGCTGTCGTATTCCCCGTTCCCGGATCACATCGAACTGAACAGTGTGTCGGGTCCCGATACGCTCAACTCCGATCGAACGACAAGCGAGTCATCCGTTTCGGCGCGACACGTCGACTCCGCGGCTGCCGACCTGGATATATCGCGGTTCGAGACCTTGTCGTTCGAAACGCATACCGTGCAGGCGGGAGAAACTATCTCGGGAATTGCCCGAGAGTACGGAATCACGGTCGATACGATCGTCAGTTTCAATCAGATTTCGGATAGTCGACGAGTGCACGTTGGAACCGAGTTCGAGATCCCGAGTCGAAGCGGGTTGCGCCATATCGTCGGCTCCGGCGAGAGTCTGAGCTCGATCGCAGCTCGCTATTCGGTCGCCGTAGAGGACATTCTCGACGCGAACGATCTTCAAACGACGAGCATCCCGGAAGGGAGCGAGCTCTTCATTCCGGGCGCGCGGATGAGAGACACCGAGCTGCGACTGATTCTCGGCGAGCTGTTCGTCCGACCGACGACCGGCCGGCTCACCTCCGGATTCGGGAATCGCACCGATCCGTTTACCGGCCGGCGCAGCTTCCACAACGGCGTCGATTGGGCGAACTCACCGGGCACGCCGATCGTAGCATCGATGGCCGGTCGAGTCGTTGATATCGGTCGGAATCCGGTCTACGGCAACTACATAATCATCCAGCATCCGGAGAACTTCCAGTCGATGTACGCACACTTGCGGTCGGTCACCGTGAATCGGGGACAGTACGTCAGCCAGCGGCAGCGGATCGGGACGATGGGAAGTACCGGGCGCAGCACCGGATCGCACCTGCACTTCTCTCTGTTCGAGAACGGGCGGCCGGTTGATCCGATGCGGCACGTACACTGACCGGGCGTGTCGACCTCGGTACGTTATTCGACCTATCGACCGTGACAGTGCTTGTACTTCTTGCCGCTACCGCATGGACACGGATCGTTTCGTCCGACTTTCGGATGAGTTCTTCTGACCTGTACCTGGCCGTCGGCTCCACCTCCGGCGGTCTGAGTTCCGGAACGCCCCGGTCTTGTGCGCGTGGCCGTCGCGGCCCCTGCGGCGGTTGCCCCGGCGAATCCGGACATCTCGCTGTGCTGCTCCTGACTGGCCATCGCCTGCGGGCGACGCTCGACAGGTCGAAACCCTTCCGGCTGAACGAGGAAGAACTTACGCGCGATGCTGACACGAATATCGAATAGCAACTGATCGAATATTTCGAAGCCCTCGAGCTTGTACTCCAGCAGTGGATTCTTCTGGCCGTACTGGCGCAGATAGACCGCTTCGCGCAACGCTTCGAGATTCTCGAGGTGGTCCTGCCATCGCGCATCGATATGCTTGAGGTACTCGTGCCGTACTGCGAGATTGAAGAGCCGTGTGCCGGCCATCGCCTCACGATTGCGTAGCTCGGTTCGAGCCTGCTCGAGCACTCTCTCCCGGAACTCGGTCGGCGGTAGGGAAGCGAGCTCATCGGCGTTCGGCGGATTGAAGTAGAGACGTTCGGAAAGCTCGCGCATGGCCTCGCGCGCGACCTGAAGTTCGTCGCCGCGTCCGCGTTCTACCTCGTCGATGTAGCTGTCGAGAACATCTCGTACGGTGCTGACGAGCCGTTCAATGAGATTATCATCGCTCAAGATCTCGTCACGCTGCCCGTAGATGTACTTCCTCTGCTCGTTGACAACGTCGTCGTACTCGAGCAGGTGTTTCCGGATATCGAAGTTGCGTTCCTCCACCTTGCTCTGAGCACGCTCGATACTCTTGTTTATCAGTTTGCTGTTAATCGGCTCGCCGGGCTGCATGCCGACCTTCGACATCATCTTCTTGAGGTTGCCCTGGCCGCCTCCGAAGAGACGCATGAGATCGTCGTCCATACTGAGGAAGAACTGACTACGCCCCGGATCTCCCTGACGTCCGCTGCGGCCTCGCAACTGGTTGTCGATGCGCCTGCTCTCGTGTCGTTCGGTACCGAGTACGTACAGGCCGCCGAGAGCTTTAATCTCCTCGTACTGCGGCAGCCACGCCTCCCGCTCTTTTCGGTATGCTTTCTCGTATTCCTCCCGACTGGCGTCGGTTCCGGCGCGGCGGGTTGCCCGGAACTCCGGATTCCCACCGAGCTTGATATCCGTACCTCGCCCGGCCATATTGGTTGCGATCGTCACCGCCCCTTTTGCCCCGGCTTCCGCAATTATGAGCGCTTCCCGCGCGTGGTTCTTCGCGTTGAGGACTTCGTGCCGTACGCCGCGCCTGGTCAGCAGGTTCGACAGCTGCTCACTTCTTTCGATGCTGGCGGTTCCGCAGAGAATGGGCTGACCTTGCTCATGGGCCTCGGCGATTTCTTCTCCGATGGCTTTGTACTTATCAGATTCGTTCAGATAGATAGCATCGTCGTCGTCGGCACGAGCGACCGGCAGATTCGTGGGAATGACGACTACGTCGAGCCCGTAAATGTTGCCGAACTCCTTCGCCTCGGTTTCGGCGGTACCGGTCATGCCCGAGAGCTTCTCATACATTCGGAAAAAGTTCTGAAAGGTAATGGTCGCGAGCGTGCGGTTGCGCTGCTTAACCTGGATCCCTTCCTTCGCTTCGATTGCCTGGTGCAGACCGTCCGAATAGCGC
The DNA here is from genome assembly GCA_003552745.1 of Spirochaetaceae bacterium. Classification (GTDB taxonomy): domain Bacteria; phylum Spirochaetota; class Spirochaetia; order DSM-27196; family SKKC01; genus SLAN01. The sequence goes on along the minus strand of PUOG01000310.1, from coordinate 8,368 downwards.
CGTCCGTGCAGAATCCGTCCGGTGAACTCATCGACGATCTCTACCTTCCCGTCCTGCACCACGTAATCGGTGTCCCGATGAAAGATCTTGTGCGCTTTCATCGCCTGCGTTGAGTAGTGAATGAACTCGAAGTTTTCGTCGTGAAAGAGTGACCCCGAGATTACGCCGCGCTGCTGGAGAGCCTTTTCGAGGTTGTTCAAGCCCTCGTCGGTAAACGACACCGTCTTCCGCTTCTCATCGATCTTGTAGTCACCGACCGGTTCCTCCGGATAATCGCCGGTTTCCGGATCCTTGTCGCATTCACGCAGATCGTTCACGACCGCGTTGACGGCCCTGAACTTCTGCGTGTCGTCTTCGGCCGGCCCACTTATGATAAGCGGCGTACGCGCTTCGTCTATAAGAATCGAGTCAATCTCGTCGACGATACAGAAGTGATGGTGGCGTTGGACCTTGTCGCTCAGATCGAGATTGCGCGTTCTTCCAAGCAGATTGTCACGCAGGTAGTCGAATCCGAACTCGTTATTCGTGCCGTAGGTGATATCGCTGCCGTACGCTTCCTTGCGAACGTCGTCGTCCATGCCGGCGGCGATGTGACCAACGGTAACACCGAGGTAGTTGTAGACCGGCCCCATCCACTGTGCGTCACGCTCGGCGAGGTAGTCGTTCACGGTAATCACATGGACGCCTTTGCCGGCGAGACTGTTGAGATACGCAGCGGTTACCGACGAAACCGTCTTGCCTTCACCGGTCTTCATCTCCATGATCTTGCCCTGGTGGAGCACGATACCGCCGAGCAGCTGAACGTCGAACAGTCGCTCGCCGAGCATTCGTCTCGCCGCCTCGCGCACGAGGGCAAAGGCGGTCGGGAGGATATCATCGAGCGTTTCCCCGCCCTCACGCACTCGCTCGCGCAACTCGTCCGTCTTCGTCGTGAAGTCGTCGGGCGAGAGCGACATCGCCCACGGCTCGAGCCGATTAATCTCGCGAACAAGTGGAGTAAGTTGCTTGATATCTTTTTCGTGCTTCGACCCGAACACGGCGTCGATGAGGCGGTTGAGCATGGCGCAAATGTATCCGTTCACGGAAGTAGGGGTCAAGATTGACACAAATCGGGTCGCCAACTACGCTGGCAGAACCGGAATGAAACGCACGGCAGCCCTGTTTTGCTTCTTGAGCCTGTTTCTCCTGAGTGCCTGCGGCGAAAGCGAGGTTCGTCGCCTCGACCGCGACGAGCTGTTCTCACTGGAACTGGGGAAACTCGACGATCAGATCGATCTCTTTATAGCCGCCGATGGGCGGGGCAGCTTGAGAAATCGGATCTTCGCTCGCGACGGGCGCATCTACCTTTCTAACGGGAACGCGAGTAAGGTCATGGAGTTTTCCGGGTACGGAGACCTGCTTGTACTCCTGTACAATCCGATCGCGAATCCGCAGCCGATATTGCCGACCTCCAATGGTGGCCTCCCGGTCACACGGCGAGCGGTAGCACACGATTTTCACGATCTCGGGGAAATCGCAGTCGGCGAGAACCGTACCGTCCTTGTCGAGGACAGGTTGAGCGAGAACGGAGAATACGACGAGGAGCACGGCGTGCAGTTGCGCAGTCGCGTGCTACGTTTCGAGGCTGGACGCTACGTTGACTACATAGGGCAGGAAGGGATCGGAGGAACTCCCTTTCCGTACATCGAAACGCTCGAGGTCACCGAGAGCGGAGAAATCGTCGTAGTGAGCAGGAATACGCGTGGAAGGCATGTCTTCTGGTACTCACGTGAAGGCGAGCTTCTGTTCGAAATACCAGTGCGTAACGATCAACTGCCCATGCCGGAGCGCGACGATCTGATCCCCGTACTCGAACGCATTCGCCCCGACCTCGAAGAGCGGCACTTGTACCTCAAACTCGACTACTACGAGCAGGTCGAAGGCGACGGCGGACAGTCGGACGTCGGCGAAGTATTCAGTAAGGTCTATGTTCTCGATACTGAGCAGGAGATGTACACCGAGGCGATCGAAGTACCGAGACATACGACGATCGAGCGTCCTCCGCCTGATTTCGAGCCGGTGGAAGTGACTCATCTCTACCGATTCGTGGGTGTCGGTCCCGGTGGATATCTCTACTTCGTGGGTCGCGATACGGACGAAAGTAGTGAGCTGCTTATTATGAGCCGAAACGGCCAGGTAAACAGCCGACGACGGATCGTCCTGGAGGATGTACCGCTTGTCGACTACGACCTGAGCGTCAGTCCGGAGGGGATACTCGTCGCGCTCCTCGGCCGTGACGATGGTGCACAGATCGCATGGTGGAGAACCGATCGATTGATCGACTAAACTGGTGACTAAGGTAGGCCCGGATGAAGGTGGTAGTTACCTCCGAACAGATGGCCGAGCTCGACACTGTGGCGCAGACGCGCTTCGGGATTCCGGCTGTGGTGCTCATGGAGCATGCGGGGCTTCAACTCTATCGCCTGCTCGAACGGCTGGCTTCCGGTGTTGATAGGCACCTGCGCTCGGCCGGCGAAAACGAGCCGGCGGTCGACCGTCCTCGTCTCGCGGTCGTCGCCGGTCGTGGCAACAACGGTGGAGACGGACTTGTTATCGCCAGACTCGCGGCGATCGCGGGCACGTTTCGGGTGACTGTCGTCGACGCGGGGTGCACTCGAGCGTCGGAGGAGAGCCTTACCGGTGTGCACCTGGCCTCGTGCCGTGCGCTCGGAATTCCGGTTCGCGACGACGTGCAGGAGTTCTTTGCCTCTATCGAGCGCGGCGATTGGATAGTTGATGCTGTATCCGGAACCGGGCTGAAAGGGGCGCTTCGACCACCTGCCTCCGAGATCGTCACCGCGATAAACGAAACGAGCGAGCGGTGTGGAGCATCGGTATTCGCTGTCGATGTTCCGAGCGGGCTCGGCGACGAGTATCGACGTGGATTCCCGGTAGTACACGCGGATGTGACGGCGACCGTGGGCCGGCACAAGCGCTGCCTGTTCACACCCGCGGGTCGGACAGCCGTCGGCAATCTCCATCTACTCGATATCTTCTTTCCACGCGAGCTCATGAAGCACCTTTCGGGAGCGGATCACTCGACCGTGAACTCCCTTATCGAGCCGAACGACATTCCGTATCTACTCCCGGCGGTGCCTCTCACGGCGCACAAGGGTACCCGGGGGCATGTCGTGGTGTTCGCCGGGCAGCCCGGAACAACCGGAGCGGCTCTCCTTTGCGCAACCGCAGCCTCCCGAGCTCGACTCGGTCTCGTATCGATGCTCGTCGATCCGGTCGTCGCCGAGCGAATTGATGGCGTCAATCCTTCGCTCATGGTGCATGCCGCGGAGATTCCCGAACTGGTTTTGGAGCAGATGCAGCGCCGTATCGATGCCGCACTCATCGGACCAGGATGGGGAACCGGAACACGACGGCGCACGACGCTCTCGGCGATCGCCGCTCGCGCGCGTCGGGGTGTGATCGATGCCGACGGCCTCGCTGTGCTTGGTTCTGTCTGCTCGGATGGTGAAGTGCCGCTTGAAGACGGGGAGTGGGTTCTCACCCCGCATCCGGCGGAGTGTGCGCGCCTCGCCGAATGCGAGATAGATGACGTACTCGCCGAGCCGGACCGGATCGCGGTGGACGTCGCACGGCGTTACGGTGCCGTTGTGTTGCTGAAGGCGGCGAGCAGCTGGATCTGTGCACCGGACGGGAGACTTCGCGTGATCGACGGTGCACATCCGGCAGGCGGTGTCGGCGGCTCCGGTGACGTGCTCTCCGGAATCGTCGCGGCATTTCTCGCCGGAGGACTCGATTCGTTCGCCGCAGCGTGCGCGGCAGCCGGTGTTCACGCTGAGGCGATTCGTCGCTCGTACGCGGAGGCGGGATGGTTCTCGGCGAGCGAGCTTCCGAACGCCGTCGGCCGCGCTCTCGCCGATCTGGAACGTGTGGCGGGCCGATATGGGTGATTACCACTACCACTACAAGCGTGAAGAGCGGCTCGGCACGGTTGGACACCGGCCGATGAGAGAGCGAAGCGGCGGTATCTTTCGGCGGAATCGATCGCTGCTCATCCTCCTGCTCGATCTTACGATAATCGTCATCGTGTTCGGGATCTGGTGGTTTTTCCTCCGCACTCCGACCGACGAGACGGTTGTGGACGGATATCGCATAGAGCTATCGGCTCGTGTACAGGACGATGGAACGGTTGCAACGCTCACGATTCGCAACAGCGGTTCCGACCGCGAATCGGCTCTCTTCAATGCGGAGTTGAGTGCATCCGGTGTAGAAGCCGAGACACAACACGATGTGCTGCCATTGCCCGGTGATCTCAGAGTTATGCGGACTACCTGGGACGAGCGACTCGAGGATGTGCGGGCGAACATCTCCTGGAACGACCGATCGGTTAGCATCCGAACCGTTGTTCGTGATTAGCGATTCTCGTCGCAGGGACTCACGTTGACCTGTGGGAGGGCGGCGGTTATTCTGAGCACGGGTAGAGAGGAGTTATCGATGTATCAGTTCTACGTCCTCGCGATCGTGTTCAACATTATCGGAGGGGTGACGCTCGCGTTCGATTTCCTCGACGACAAGATCGGGATTGCGCGTTTCCTGAACGAAAGGGGCATGACAGCCCCGAACTACCGCGCGGTTGTCGGGCTTCTGACATTCGTCGTGGGCTTCGTGAAGCTGTTCACCGCAACGGAAGGAAATTGGGTTATTCTCGGCGATTTTGTACCGGCACTCGCGGCGTTGGTTACCGGCGGTACGCTCATGATCGAGCGATTTCGAAATAGGATCGAGGAAAGTCTCGGTGGGGAACGGGGAGCTCTGGTGGTGAGTCGACTGGACAAGGTGTTCATCGGCCCGCGAAATGTATACGGAATCGTTTCGATCGCGGCGGCGATCGCGCATTTCTTTCTTCACGGTTTTCAGTTGCTCTAAGGTGCGATGTCCGATTTCGATCCGGGATTTGCAGACCAGCTAAAGGAGCTCGAGGACGAGGCGTCCTCTCGAACCGCATCGCCGGATGAGCCGTTGCAGGAGACGATGTCGGTGGCCGGCGTCGTGTACCGCGACGGAGCGTACCTCATGGCGCGGAGGAGCTCTCAGGCAAAGAGCGACCTCGCCGGCAAATGGGAGTTCGTCGGTGGAAAGGTCTCGAACAACGAGGGGCCGGCGACCGCTCTGCGACGCGAGTTCGGCGAGGAGCTCGGCGTGGATGTCAACGTCGGCCCGCTCTTCTATCGCGGGAGCTTTCAGCATCGGGATACGCACTTCACGTTGCAGGTCTACCTCGTCGAATTGCAGTCGGAGGCGTTCTCTCTTTCGGAACACGACGAGGTGCGCTGGTTGACCGTGCCCGAGATGGCGAAGCTCGAGATGGCCTCGAGCGACTATGGAGTTTTCGAGTACCTCATGTATCATCCGGACGGACCGACTCCGCTCACCTAGCGCTATATCACGTATCCACTGGGAATGACGCCATTCTTCGGTATGATGATGATTCCGTCACGCACGAAGAACCCTTCGTAATCGCCGTCGTGGTACTCGGAATATTCATAGCCGATGCTTACTCCCTCACCGATTCGAGCGTTCTTATCGATGATCGCGTTCCGGATGCGTGAGTGTTTGCCGATACCGATCTCCGGTCGACCGACGCTATCGTTCTGTCGCTTATGGTCGGCTGTCTCGTAGTAGTCCGCACCCATGCAGACGACACCTTCGAGTGAAGCGCCATTCTCAACGTATGTGCGAATTCCTATGAGTGAGCGCTCCACGTGCGCATTCGTAATGACACAGCCGTCTCCCGCGAGACTCTCCTTGATCGTGCAGGAGTTGAATTTGCTCGCCGGTAGATCACGCTTGTGGGTGTAGATGGGCATCTCTTCATCGTAGAAGTTGAAGTCCGGGTTAACACTGGCGAGATTGAGATTCGTGTCATAGAAGCTCTTGATCGTACCGATGTCTTCCCAGAAGCCGTCGAAAATGTATGCGTGAACGCCTCCTCGAGCGATCTGGGCCGGAATGATTTCTCTGCCGAAATCGGTCAACTCATTGTCCAGCGATGACTCGAGCGCGGCGGCGTTGAAGACGTATATGCCCATGCTTCCGAGGTACTCTTTGCCTTCGGGCACGTACGTATCGGCACCATCGTTATCGGCTGAGCCTCGAAGACGGTCGGGTATACGCATATGAGAGATGTCGGTTTCGATCGGCGGTTTTTCGACGAACTCGGTGATTCGCCCTCGCGAGTCCGCGCACAGGACGCCGAAGCCGACCGCCGCTTCGCGAGTCACCGGCGTAGCCGCCACGGTTATCGACGCTCCGCTATCCACATGCTGTTGGACCATTCGAGCGAGATTCATACGGTAGAGTTGGTCGCCGGAAAGTATCACGTAGTGACTCGGCTCCTGCGTACGAAAATGAACGAAGTTCTTCCGCACCGCATCGCCGGTACCTTCGTACCATCCTGAGGTCTCGAACGTCTGTTCGGCTGCGAGAATCTCGACGAATCCTCGGGAGAAGCCGTCGAAAATGTAGGTACTGTTCAGGTGGATGTGCAGGCTCGTCGAGTTGAACTGAGTCACCACGTACATTCGCTTAAACCCGGAGTTAATGCTGTTGGAGATAGGAACATCCACGAGGCGGTACTTCGCCCCGAAGGGAACGGCCGGTTTTGCGCGTTCTTTGGTAAGCGGATAGAGGCGCGTTCCTTTGCCTCCTCCGAGGATTATGGAAAGTATGTTGTGCATTCGTCGTAGAACCTCCGATTGAGTGTAGGCACCGCTTCTTTGCGCGGTCAAGCAGAGTCTCTCGGTCAGCGTTGGATACCGTCATTTTTTTCTTCATTGAGTCGGCTTCGCATCGGACCGTACGACGTGCTATCCTCGTTTGCGGTATACCGGCTTCGAGAGTGAGAAGGGTTAAGCGTAGTGAGCGAGCTGCAACGCCTGCTCGAGGAAATGAAGAGCGATAGCGAGTTCATCGACAACGTCACGCGTTGGGAGCAGATTCCCGAGAGTGCCGGTGACTTCCGACCGCTCCCCGACGATCTCTCGGCGGAGTTGAGCGAAGCACTGCGGGGACGGGGGATCGATCGCCTCTATTCACATCAGGCGCTGGCGTGGGACCTCGTCATGCGCGGACGGCATACGACGATCGTCACTCCAACCGCGAGCGGGAAGACGCTGTGCTATAACCTTCCGGTCCTGCACACGTGCCTGAATGAACCGGCAACGCGTGCGCTCTACCTCTTTCCGACAAAGGCGCTGAGTCAGGATCAACAGGCGGAGCTCAACGGCAGTGTAGACGATGGTCGACTACCGGTTAAGATCGCGACGTATGACGGCGATACCCCGCAGAGCGTCCGCGCATCTGCCCGCACTACCGGTCAGATCATCATCTCCAATCCCGATATGCTGCATTCCGGAATTCTCCCTAATCATCCGCGATGGATCACGTTCCTCCGGAACCTGCGTTTCGTCGTGATCGATGAGATACACACCTATCGGGGAGTATTCGGCAGCCACATGACCAACCTCATGCGGCGACTGAAGCGGATCTGTCGGTTCTACGGGGCCGATCCGCTGTTTATCTGCTGCTCGGCTACGATCGGCAACCCCAACGAGCTCGCATCGCGCATCGTCGAGGAGGAGATGGAGCTGATCGACAGGAACGGAGCTCCACGGGGAGAGAAGCATGTCATTCTCTACAATCCTCCGCTTGTCGATCGCGTCCAGGGTATACGTCGCGGCGTCGTGCTGGAGGCGAGGAAGCTTGCGCTGCGATTCCTTCGACAGCGGATCAAGACGATCGTATTCGCGAGAAGCCGTACACGGACCGAGCTCATCGCATCGTACATCAATAGGGCGCTGTCCAATGCGTATACGGAGAACAATCGACTGCGGGTTGAAAGCTATCGTGGCGGCTATCTTCCCGGCGAACGTCGCGAGATCGAGCATGGGCTTCGCGACGGTACGATCCACGGTGTCGTTTCGACCAACGCCCTGGAGCTCGGTATCGACATAGGCGGTCTCGACGCCGCGATCTCCGCCGGTCTTCCCGGCTCCGTCTCGAGTGCCTGGCAACAGGCCGGGCGTGCCGGCCGGCGCAACACCGTCTCGGTCGCGATTCTCATCGCAAGCAGCCATCCGCTCGACCAGTACATGGTGAGCCATCCCGATTACTTCTTCGGCCGCAGTCCCGAAGACGGCTTTGTCGACCCGGAGAATAACTACATCCTCACAGATCATCTGAAATGTGCCGGCTTCGAGTTGCCGGTTCGGGAGATCGATCCATTTCCAGACTTCGCCGCCGACTATCTGCACGCTCTCGAGGAGACCGGGGTGGTCCGATTCACACGCGACACCTTTTACTGGTCCGACCG
>PUOG01000217.1 GCA_003552745.1 Spirochaetaceae bacterium | reverse complement strand
TCGGTTGGCTTGTCGAGGGCATAGTGTACCCGAATGTCGTCGGTATCGGCCGGCGCTATTTCGGCTACAAAGAGCCGATCTGGTATGCACGCAACGTCGGCAGACGTCATGTACCGACGCAGGGCGACAACTACGAGATCGATGTCATCGCCGTCTACCCCGAAGCGGTCGTCGTCGCCGAAGCGCGAACAACCGTGCGAACCGGAGCAGCAGGCGATTTCCGCAAGAAGCTCTCACGCTTTCCCGAGATGTTCCCCGAGTACAAGGAACTGCGAGTTATTCCGATCATGTGCGCAATCGATATGCCTGAATCGATCGTCGCCGAGCTCACCGCCGAACGAATCTATGCGATGGTCTCCGGCGACGAGACGATGGTGCTCGTGAATGCCGACGAAATCGGATAATCGGGTGCTCGTTCGCGATGGGGTCGGCGCGGGCCTGCGGCAGGCACGCTGGCTACTCGCGATAATCGTTCCGGTTTCCTTCGCCGTCCTCCTGCTTCGCCAGTTCGGTGCCCTCGATCTGATATCGACCGCGCTCTCCCCGCTCTTTTCGGTGGTCGGCCTCTCCGGTGTCGGAGGAATGGCGTTCGTCGCCGGGGTCATCTCGAGCCCTTACACGGTGGTGGCAATCATCGGCACGGTCGATTTCTCGGTGCGCGAGATTGCGATCCTTTCGGTGATGTCACTCATCGCGCACAACTTCCCGGTCGAGCTCGCCATCATGAAACGTACCGGCACCGGAGTTGCGCGAATGTTCGTAGTGCGCCTCGCAGCCGCTTTCACCGCCGGGATCGCTCTGCAGGCGCTGATGCCGCAGGGCGCGCAGCCGGTGACCACCGCGGCCGGGACCACCGCCGCGGCACTCGAGGAGCCTCCGTTCGTAGAGGCGCTCGCCGAATGGGCTCTCTCCACCCTCCGACTCGCGGCGGTAATCGTGTTAATTCTCGCCGCGCTGATGGTCACCGTCCGGCTTCTTCGCGCCTACGGCGTGCTCGAGCTTCTGGCGAAGGCTCTGCAGCCGGTCATGCGGGCGTTCGGACTTCCGCGCGAGACCGCATTTCTCTGGCTCGTCTGCAATGTGATGGGACTCACCTACGGCGCGGCGGTCGTGCTCGAAGAGGAACGCACCGGGCGCCTGACCCGCGCCGACGGCGATCTGCTCAACCACCACATCGGTATCTCCCACTCGATCTTCGAGGATACGATGATCTTCCTCGCCGTGGGCGCGCCGTTCCTCTGGATTACCGTACCGCGAGTCGTCCTCGCAGCCGCGGCGGTCTGGCTGCGGCACGGCGAGCGGTCACTCGCCCGGGCGCGAACACGTCGACGGTGAATGCGTTCGATCGCCGCGGGGCGGCAAAACCGATTGTTCAGAGGTAGCCATGGAGCTCTACATCATTCGTCACGCTCAGTCGTCGAACAACGCGCCGGCCAATCCGGCCGACCGCGTTGCCGACCCTCCCCTCACGGATCTGGGACGGACGCAGGCGTTGCGCCTCGCGAGCCATCTGGCAAACGAGCCGCACCCGGAACAGCGTCACGGGCTCGACCCTGAGGATACGCACGTCGAGACCATCCGCGGTTACGGGATAAGACACCTCTATTGCAGCGCGATGCGTCGGTCGCTCGAAACCGCGACGGCGATCGGTGAGGCGATCAACGTGGCCCCGGAAGTGTGGATCGACATCCACGAGTGCGGTGGGATATTCCTCGATCATCGAGATGATCGCGGCGTGGTGGGATATCCCGGCATAACCCGCAGCGAGATTACAAGGCACTTTCCCGCCGTCGTGCCGGGCGAAGTGAGCGAGGACGGCTGGTGGGAACCGGCGCGGGGCCAGGAAGACTGGCCGACCTGTCAGGGTCGGGCGGTCCGCGTCGCGAGCCGGCTGTGGGACCGGGCGAACGACGGCGCCGCAGCTCCCGTGGCGATCGTAAGCCACGGAGACTTCATTCAGGCGCTCCTGAAAGCCATCCTTGGGCGCATCCCGGAAAGGAACCTCGTATTCTTTCACTTCAACACTGCAATCACCCGAGTCGACCTCGAACCGGTCGACCGCATCCTCGTCCGCTACGTGAACAGAGTCCCGCACCTGAGCCAGGACCTGGTCACCTGAGGAGGTCGAGGCCACCCCTACCTCAGGCGGACCGACCGGCTACTCGGTGAGCTCGCCCTCCCAGGCGTCGCGGTTATGATGTGGTCTCGCCCAAACATTACAAATCGGATTCCGTGTCAGAAGGAGGGCACCCATGACTGCGAGTTCCCGAGTCTATCGTGTATTACCCCTAACGGGGGAGAATCCATTTGCGGCTCTTGCCGGTGTTGAGCCGGCCGAGATTACCGAGTATCCCTGGGATGCCGAAGGCTATACACCGCGGACCGAGGTCCGGATCGGCTGGACGGTAGCGGGACTCTTCGTGCGCTTTTCGAGTTCGGATGACCAGCTCCGAACCGTCTATACCGCGGCGAATGACCCTGTCTGCCGTGACAGCTGTGTGGAGTTCTTCCTCAATCCTGTGCCCGAGAAAGACAGCCGCTATCTCAACTTTGAGACCAATGCGATCGGCACGCTGATGCTCGGGTTGGGCAGCAGCCGCCACGATCGGGTGTTGATCCCGGAATCGGAACACGAGCGCTTTGGTGTCACCGCGTCCCTGGCGCAGGCATCGGCAGAGGAGCGAACGATACCCTGGACGGTCGCCTATAGCATCCCGCTCGCTTTTCTCCAGGAGATCTATGGGCCGATCGCATGGCCGCCCGAACATACCATGCTGGGCAACTTCCATAAGTGTGGTGATGACACGCCCGCTCCGCATTTCGGCTGCTGGAACCGGATTGAGCATCCGGAGCCCGACTTCCACCGACCGGAGTATTTCGGCAGGCTGGCTCTGATACTACGATAAGCTCCTTGGATTCGATTCTACCGGCCGCTACGTCCTCACCCCGAATCGCGCAGCGCCTCCACCGGTCGCATCCGTGCGGCGGCCGCCGAGGGCGCGAGCGCAGCAAGCGTCGACACCGCGAGCGTGACTACCGCCACGATGAGCACCTCCGGCGCCGAGATTATCGGATAGATCACCGAGGCGATGTTTATGTCGGCGGCATCCATCCGGGCGCTGACATCGATGCCGGTGACGCCCAGCACCGCTCCGAAGGCGATCCCGAGTCCGACCCCGATCACGGTGCCGATCGCTCCGATGTAGAACGCCTCGGTGGTGAACAGCCCCACGATCGTCCGGTCTCTCATGCCGAGTGCCGACAGCGTGCCGATCTCGCGGGTGCGCTCACGCACCGCCATAAGGGTGGTGTTAACGATTACCGTGATCGCGATGGCAAGGAAGAACGCGGCGAAGATCACCAGCCACGCATCGACCAACTGAATGGTCGCATAGACGTATCCTGCCTCCATCCATGAGGTCGCCCGCACCTCGGCGGGGGCGTGTTCCAAAAGATCAAGGTTGATGCGCTCGGTGAGCGCTGCGCTGTCGCCGTCCTCGCTTCGAACGAGCACTTCGGTAGCCGCATCACCCATGCGCAGGAAACGTGCGGCCGGCTCGATCGGCATGAAGAAAGTCGTTCGATCTACGGCAGCCACCGGGAAGCCGGCTAATCCGACCACGTCGACGGTGAACGCGTTCGACCGCCGCGCCCGTGTCTGAGTCTGAAACGTCACCGTATCGCCGGGCTCGACCCCGAGGCGCTCGGCAAGGCGAACACCGAGCAGCGCCTCGGGCTCCCCCGCCTCCGGCGCCCGCCCGCTCACGACCAGCTTGTCGATATCCTGGTACTGCCGTTCGAGATCGAGGTCGATTCCGAGCCCCCGCGCTGTGATCAGCCGCTCGCCGCGAAACGCCGCGGCAGGCGCAACTACGCGCGGGCTTACCGCCTGTACATCGTCGAGACCGTGCAGGCGCTCGACCAGGCCTCGATACTCCTCGACCACATAGTGCACCGGATTCATGTACTCATAGCGGTCGAAGTTCTCGTTGCGGATGCGAATCTCACCTTCGGCGAAGTTGAACGAGTTACCCATCATATCTTCCTGCATTCCGCGCATCGTCCCGACGAATAGCAGCACCGACATTGCCGCAACCGCAATCGCGCAGATCGAAAGGGCGGTGCGCCGGCCGTGACGGAAGATATTGCGCAGAGCGAGCGCCCAGAGCCCGGTACGGCGGGCAGCCACCTTCCCGGCGAGCCCCTCCACGCCCACCGATGACTTGTCGGCGGCGATCGCACGCAGCGAGTCGGGAATCGGCTCGCCGATCATCGAACGCAGAGGAAACCGCGAAGCGAGGGCTGCCACGAGCACGGCGACCGCCGCGGCAGCGACCATGATACCGGGCCGCCACGCACCGCGAACGATTCCGGCGCTACGATAGCCGACATCGGCGTCCTGCACGAGCGCCCGCATATCGAGACCGACGGTCGAGAGATACCACACGACAAGCGCGCCGAGTACGATCCCGCCGGCGGCACCGATCGAGGCGATTCCCGCAGCTTCCCATGCGAAGACGTTTCGGATCTCGCGGTCGCGCAGACCCACGGCGCGCATCATGCCGATTTCCCGGCGCCGCTCGGTGACCGCCATCAGCATCGTATTCACAATCCCGACCACCGCAATCAGGGCGAGCAACATGAGAAAGACCGCCGAGATCCTGCGCTGTGTTTCGGAGATGCCGGCGATTTCGGCACCGAGCGTTTCGAAGTCGAGGAGCTCCAGGCTGCTGAGATCGACGGCCGAACGCACCTCGTCGAGCGCCGCCTCGGTCGGAATGCCGCCGGAGAGTGAGAGCACGACCGAGGTCGCCGCACCATCCATCTCCAGATACTCATCGGCAAGCGCGATCGGGAGGAACGCCGTCGACCGGTCGAGCTGCGGGTTCGGGGTCTCGTAGATGCCTGCGACTTCGAGGTCGATGATCTGATGGAATCCGTCGCGCGTTCGCGTCAGCACGGTTATCGGGTAGCCAACCTCCGCCCCGAGCCGGTCGGCGAGCCATCTACCCAGCAATACCTGCTCGCCGTCACTCTCGAGCCACTGCCCCTCGACGATATGATCGGCCACGCGGAGTGCTCTCGCTTCCCGCTCGGGATCGACACCGACGAAATCCATGCGGACCGAGCCGTCCTCGGGAAACGGGTCGTAGCGCACGACGAGCTCGCCGCGGAAGACGATCCGGGGGGCGGCATCGATGTCCTCTTCGGCGAGCGAGCGGACGATCGATTCGGGATCGGATACCGTCAGATCGAGCGGTCGCTGCTCGTGCTCTTCCCAGTAGCCGTCGGCGGCAATCTGAGCGCTGCCGGTCTCATAGTGGGCGAGATTGAGGTAGGACTCGTCGGCCATGCTCTGAAGCATCGAGTCCATGCCGACGAAAATCGCCAGACCACCCGCAATCGCGAAACTGGTGATGATCGTCCGCCGGCGATATCTGGTCAGGTTTTTCAGCGCGAGCCGCGCGAGGAATCGTCTTGTCATCTCGTCTTTCTCCGGGCCTCATCCGGGCCATCGATAGATGCTGTATTAGCGTATTAGTACACCACTTAATTGGTACACCCGAAACGTATTATTGTCAATACGTGATGCCTGGCACGCCAGGCATCAACAGAAACGCCTCCCAACAGGCATTTCCGCCTGGAAATCGTTTTCCCCGGACGTTTCCTGACCTCGTCGGATGCGAACGCTCATGCTACCGTATTCGCTATCGAATTCTTGAGTGTAAAAAAGGGGCAGGCAATGCATAGACGATCGTACGATAACGCCCGCGTAATCGGGCTTCTGTTGGCTCTCGCGATACTCGTGATCGCATGCCAGAGTCCGGTGGAACCGGGAGGAGGCGAAATAGATGAATCCACTGTCTCGATAAGCGGAAGCCTGCCGGAATCGGCCATAAACAATGCGATACGATCAGAATCACGGTTTTCGACTGGCACGAACGCCAACGAATACGCAGTATACGTTTTCGAGTCCGATCGCCTGTCGGGAATCTCCGGCATTGATCCGGATCTTTACGACCGTATGGTTCGCGAACGCAGGCGACATACCGTAGATGGAGACGGTTCATTTAGCTTCGAAGTAGAAGATGGAAACGCGTTCGTGGCAATTCTGGTAGAGGTGCAGGCTGATGGGCGAGAGGACGCCATTGGAGTCTTGGGGATAGGCGTCGACGGAGAGGAGTATTGGCACGGTATCGATACTGAGCTCATCGACGGTAATGTATCGCTCGGGACCCTTCAATTCGACCCCGATGGGTATGATCTGACCATTGCCGCGGAACACGATATCTTCGATATTGGCGCAACCGTGGAAGACGTCTCGCGAGTAGCGGCGCTTGCTGAGTTTGACGACGCCCTGCGGGCGTTGATCAATCTCGTCACTTTCGTTGGTGAGATCAGACCCACATTTCGCTTTCTTTCGACCGAAGCACTCGAGAGTGACAACCAATGGCTCGATCCGGCAAGTTACGAAACAAGCGGGTATCGGCCGATTATCAACTTACGCGATTCTCCGGAGGAGTCCGAGGAGTTTTTCCTTTATCCAGCGAACGATGAGGATTTGGTGCTGTGGGACAATGGCGAGACTATCAATTCAACAGCCGAAGCTCTCGAGGCTCGTCCCAGGGACGCTGACTCGGGTGATTACTACTACAAGTTCTACCCGTATCCTGATGATCACATAAATGAGGATTACGAAGACGACCCCCTTGCCGGGGGCTATTTGCTCTCGATGCCTCCAACCGATGGGGCTTGGAGCGTCAGGGCTGAAGAAGATCAATCGACCGAGTTCGGGCTTATGTACCTGAACATGTATCCACCCTTTGACGACGAGGATAACCTCTTAATGCCGGTGCCACGCCTCCGTGTAGAGAACGACGAGAGTGGGTATATGAGTCGTATCGAGGTCGGATGGGCAATATGGAACGGCTCGGACTATGAAGAGATCTCGCCTGAACGCCTGGAACCATTCATTGACTGGTATGGCTTTGATCTCTCCGGCTATCGATTGGATGATGAGAACGGTAATTTGTACGACGGCGGTGAATGGACACGTGCCGACAACGTGTATGAACTCGTTTTCGATGTCGAACCCGGCGGTTATCGAGATAGCGAACTGAAACTCGAAGGTGCGAAGTGGGTCTTGCCACAGAATGTCGGTGACAAGGAGGAGGGATTGGAGGTACACGGCATACGCTTCATGTATCGCTTCCCCGGCTTTGTGATGGAGCTGAGTTGGGACCCGCCAGCTGAATAATCGAGATGGCCAACTCGCGTTCCGACGCATTCGAGAATCCTCCGCCCGTTGGTGCCCTCGGGCGCCCCGGCCATCGGCCAACGGGCGATTAGTTCCACCGTTTGGTGTGTTTCACCTCGGGCTTGTCATGCAGCTGATGGTCTTCGGTAATGGGATGGATGCATACCATGGGTTGGGAGACTGAACAGCTCCCGCTATCCATTACATCAAGCCGTATTATCGGGGCACGAATTGCGGACGGTCGAGCGCTTGAGCGTCATCCTGGCGTTTCGACATCCAACCCGATATCGAGCGCCGGCGCGCTGTGGGTAATCCAGCCGACCGAGATGTAGTCGACTCCGCTCGCGGCGACGTCCTGAATGGTCTCGGCGGTAATACCGCCGGAGGCTTCGGTCGTCGCGCGGCCGGCGACGAGCTCCACCGCCCGCGCGAGGCCGGCCGGCCGCATATTGTCGAGCAGCACCGCGTCCGGCGGTCCGGCGGCGAGCGCTTGCTCGAGCTGTTCGAGGGTGTCGACCTCTACTTCGACCTTGCGCATGTGACCGGCGGCGATCCGTGCCCGCTCGATTGCCGGGCGGATCCCGCCGGCGATCGCGATGTGGTTATCCTTGATGAGCACCGCATCGCCGAGGCCGAAGCGGTGATTCGAGCCGCCGCCGAGGCGCACCGCGCGCTTCTCGAGCGCACGCAGTCCCGGGGTTGTCTTGCGGGTGCAGGTGATGCGGGCGCGGTACCCTTCGATCGCCGCGGCGAGGCCGGCGGTGGCCGTCGCGATCCCCGAAAGGTGGCCGAGCAGGTTGAGCGCGGTGCGCTCGGCGGTGAGCAGCGCGCGGGCGTTGCCGTGAAGGCGCAAGACCGTCCCACCGCCGTCGACGCGCTCGCCGTCGACGCGCTCGCCGTCGCCGCACTCGACCGAGATCTCGACTCCGTCGTCGAGCAGTCGGAAGGCGCAGCAGGCGGCATCGACACCGGCTATGACCCCTTCCCGTCGCGCAACGATCCGCCCGGCGATGCGCGAGCCTGCCGGTACGGTCGCCTCGCTGGTGATATCGCCGCCGCATCCGAGGTCTTCGGCGAACGCGCGTCGCACGACATCTTCTACGGTTGCTTGATTCATCTGGACACCTCGAGCGCTTGTGCGAAAGCGGCGTGCTCGGTGCGGCGGCCGGAGCAACGGGGCTCTGTGGCCGGTGCCCGATCGCCGGCGATCGCGGCGGCCGCATCCCGGATGTCGCGGAAGGTGAGCAGACGCGAGTGAGCCTGCGCCGCATCGGTGTGCGGGTAGTCGCCGCGGTAGTGCCCTCCCCTGCTCTCCTCTCGCCGTTCGGCGGCGACCGCGATCGCGAGCGCGGCGAGCGCCGCCGCCCACCGGTCGTCGAAGGCGAGCGGCGTAAGTTCGGCGATTGCCTGTCGCAACCCGGCCCCGTCACGTTCGACGCCGAGATAACGATCGCTGATCTCGCGGATGCGTGCCGCATGCCCGTCGCCACCGCAACCGCACCGCTGTGCTACGACCTCACGACGCGCCCAGCCGGCGTCACATTCACCGCCAGCTATCGCCTGCGCCACCCGCCGCGCCGATACTATCGCCTCGAGCAGCGAATTGCTCGCAAGGCGATTCGCCCCGTGCAGGCCGGTACACGCAACCTCGCCGCAGGCGTAGAGGCCCGACACACCGCTTCGACCGTGCAAGTCGACCGCGATCCCGCCCATGTGGTAGTGGGCTGCCGGACGGACCGGGATCGGCTCGGTCACCGGATCGATGCCGGCGGCACGGCAGGCGGCGGTTACCGCCGGGAAACGCTCGGGCATCGCCGCGCCGATCGCGTGGGTGGCATCGAGATAGACGCGGCAGGCGGCGAGCCGGCGGCGCGTGCCGGCGCCGCTTGCCGCCGCGCCGCGGATGCTCTCGGCGCTGCCGGTCATCCGCCGGCCGTTGGCCGTAATGTCGGTCCGGTCGCCCCCCCGGCCGAGCCGCCGTGCGATCGCGCGGGCGACCACGTCGCGCGGGGCGAGCTCCCCGTCACCGCCCTCGAGAATCGGCTCACCGTTACCGTCGACAAGCAGCGCCCCTTCGCCGCGCAGCGCCTCGGTGGCAAGCGGCATCGGCGTGCGGCCGATATCGATGGCGGTCGGGTGAAACTGAACGAACTCCGCATCGCGGACAGCCGCACCGGCGCGAAGGGCAAGCGCGATCCCGTACCCAAACGCTCCCCGCGGATTCGTGGTATCGCTGTACAACGAGCCGACTCCGCCGGTGGCAAGCACCACGGCACGGGCGTCGATTGTCCGCCGGCGTCCGGCCCGATCGACGGCGAGCACACCGCGGACGCTCCGGCCGCAGGCGGCCGGGTGATCCCCGGCTTTCCGGCGACCGACACGATCGTGCCCGTTCACTCCGCCGCCGAGCAACTCGATGACCGAATGCCGCTCGAGCACTTCGATATGCTCGCTGCGTCGTACCGCCGCGGCGAGCGCGTCGACAACCGCCTGGCCGACTCCGTCGCCGCCGACCCGGGCGATCCGGCGGCGGCTGTGGGCACCTTCAAGCCCGAGCGAGTACTCGCCGTTCGCAGCACGGTCGAACGGCACACCGAGCCGCGCAAGCCATTCGATGCAATCCGGCGCGGCCTCGGTGATCTCGCGCGCGACCGGCTCGTCGACGAGCCCCGCTCCGGCGGCAACCGTATCTCGCGCGTGGAGCTCCGGCGAATCGTCGGCGCCGAGCGCGGCGGCGATCCCGCCCTGCGCCCACGCGCTCGACGAATCGCTGTCGAGCCTGCCGGCGGTTACCAGCCGGACGGGGGCGGGCGAGAGGGCGAGCGCGGCGGCGAGACCGGCGGCGCCTGAGCCGACGACCACAACGGGTCGATCGGCGGCTGTATCCATCACCTTGAAATTCCTCATTGGACTTCCAGCATGCGCTCGACCGCGCGGCGGGCGGAATCGGCGACCGCCGGATCGACGCTGACTTCCGGACCAAGCTTCTCGAGCGATTCGCGAATGCCGCTAAGGGTAATGCGCTTCATGTGCGGGCAGAGGTTGCACGGGCGGACGAACTCGGTCTGTGGCGCCTCGGCGGCAACGTTGTCGCTCATCGAGCACTCGGTGACCATGAGAACACGGCCCGGATGTTCCTCGCGAACGAAGCCGATCATCTGCGAGGTCGACCCGACGAAATCGGCCTCGGCGAGGACCTCCGGCGGACACTCCGGGTGCGCGATGATGCGCAGGTCGTTGTAGGCGCGGCGATAGTCGATGAGCTCCTGCGGGGTAAAGCGCTCGTGAACCTCGCAGTGCCCCTTCCAGGTGATGATCTGCACATCGGTTTGCGTGGCGACGTACTTGCCGAGATATTCATCCGGGATGAAGATGACCCGGTCGGCGCCGAGCGACTCGACGATGCGCACCGCGTTGCCGGAGGTGCAGCAGATGTCCGACTCGGCCTTCACCGCCGCGGAGGTGTTCACGTAGGTGACGACCGGGGTGTCCGGGTACGCCTCGCGGAGGCGGCGCACGTCGGCGGGGGTAATCGACTCGGCGAGCGAGCAGCCGGCGCCGAGGTCGGGGATGAGCACGGTCTTCTCCGGATTGAGCAGCTTCGATGTCTCTGCCATGAAGTGCACGCCCGCCTGCACGATGACCGGCGCATCGGTTTCGGTCGCGCGGCGAGCGAGGGCGAGCGAATCGCCGACGATATCGGCGACACCGTGGAAGATCTCCGGGGTCTGGTAGTTGTGCGCGAGGATCACCGCCTTGCGTTCGGCTTTCAGGCGGAGAATCTCATCGATCTCCGGTGCGAACACCGGCCACTCGATCTGCGGCACGACCGAGCGCATCTTTTCGTAGATGTGGTCGACACGATCGGCGACCTCACGGGTGTATTCGAGGGTCGTGCTCGCGGCCTGCACGTCACCACGGCGCACCGCCTCTCTATTCGAACCCATGCTCACTCCTTATACTCATTATGAGTATTAGTGGGCGAAGAAAACGGTGCCCCTCCAGACCAGACGCCGATGCGCGTCGGACGATCGGACCCCACCTTCGAAAACCGGCGCAATCGCCGGCAGCCCCTTATGCTTGAAATGAGTATAAGGGAGATCGGGCAAGCGCGTCAAACGGGGGTTGCCGGTTGCCGGTGCTACACCAGACCGGCCCGCCGGGTCGCCGACATGCGTACCCCCGGCGACGGGCGTTCGAGCTCGACCTCGCGGCGAAAGCGCATGAGCTTTGCCGGGCGGCCGCCGGTCTCCTGCTCCACCGCGCCGGTCGGCTCCACCAGTTGCTGGTTGTTCACCAGCCGGCGGAAATTCTGCTTGTGTAACCCCATCCCGGAGAGCGCTTCGGCGGTCCGCTGCAACGCGAGCAGTGTAAACGCCGGCGGCATCAACTCGAAGAGCACCGGACGGTACTTGATCTTGCCGCGCAGACGGCCGATCGCGGTGGCGAGAATACGGCGGTGATCGGTCTCCATCGGCGTTCCGGGCATCGATGCAGCCTCCGCCGAAGGTGCTTCGCCAGCGTCGTACCACGCCTCGGGAATCAGTCGCGACTCGTAGAGCAGCTCGTAGCGTTCGAGCACCCGCTCCTCGTCGCGCGGAACACCGCGCCCGCCGAAGGCGAGGCGGATGCGCGTGCGTCTTCGTGCGCGGGTTTTTTCGTCGCCGGCATCGGCCGCCCACCGCTCCAGCCGCTCGAGCACGCTTCGCATCGCCTCCGGCTCGCCTTCGCGCCAGTCCTCCCACGGCAGGTGCTCGTACCATCCGCGCCACGTCGCGCCGGGCACCGACGAGCGGGCACGGTCGGCGTGTACGAGCGCGAGATATGCGACCGAGACGTTGCGCGCGGCGCGGGGGGCGTGGTTGGCCGGGTTACCGCGGCCGTCGCCGGCTTTGCCGCCGTCGGCACCACCGCGCCCGTCGTCCCCGCCGTCGCTCAAACCGGCACGATTGCTGTCGCCGAATGTGTAGAGTTGCTCAACGTAGCCGAGCGAGAGTCGAGTCTGCCGCTCCACCCATTCGCGAAGACCAGCCTCGAGCGTGCGGTGCTCCGGTTCGAACGGTCCCC
>PUOG01000001.1 GCA_003552745.1 Spirochaetaceae bacterium | reverse complement strand
TAGACGGGTCGATCCCGAGCCGGTATATTCCATCGTTCGAGTACTATCCGGTGATCGAGCACGATATACCGGATGAGACACTCGAGCGGGTCCGTGGGCTCGTTGCCGCGGTTGTCTATCTGGAAAAGCGCCGCGATGCGGATTCACTTGCCGGGGCGGTCGATGCGGTGATCGGGATGCTCGCCGAGGAACGACCGGAGGAGCTTCGGCTTTTCAGTCAGTGGTTGAACAGAATGTTTCGCCACGCGTTTACCGGAGGCGAGATCGAACGGATTCGCGACCTGAGAGGGGTGAAATCGATGTTAAGCGAAGTGGTGGATCAGATTATTGAACGGGGCAAGGAAGAAGGGCATGCCGAGGGCCATGCGCAGGGGCTTCGCCAGAAGGCGCGGGAGACTGCGCGGCGGATGCTTGTTGAGGGGATTTCGGTTGAAGTCATCTCTCGGGTTACCGGTCTTCCGGTCGCTGAGATCCGTGGTCTCTCGCAAGATATGGACAGCGGTCGGGAGTAAGCCGGATCACATCGGGGTGGCCGACCTTCTTGTGTGAGGGACGCGCTGGAGCAGGCCCGACCCCGCGCCGTGGGGGTGTGCGGGCGGCGAAATCGTTGGTGTGGCGGGGTCGCGATTTGAGCCCGAGCGCGGGGGCACACCCAAAGCCTTACGTCAATTGCGGCGGTGGCCGCGACGACGTCAGCAGCTACTCGAGCGACGTTACCGTTCGCGACGTGATCGCCGACGACCACCACCGGCAGGGCATGAGTGTCATCTCAGTGGAAAATCTGCTCATAGAGAACAGCCGCTTTACCAATACTCGCGGCACCTGGCCGCAATCGGGCATCGATTTTGAGCCGAACCGCGCCGGAGAGCGGATCGTGAACGCGGTGATCCGAAACAGCTACTTCGGTGGCAACGCGGGCGTGGGGGTGCTCATCCAGCTCATGAACCTCGAAGAGGATTCGATCCCGGTGAGCATCACCATCGAAGATTCAGTCATCGAACGCAACACCCTCAACCTCTCGATCGTCGGCACGCATCACCATCCGCACGGAACGATCACGATTGGAAACACTCCTGTAGGTGGCCTGCGCTGAGTGAGACCGGGCGATAATCTCGAGGTATCGGTCGAGTAGCGGGCGGTCTCGCGCCTTCACGACATCCCTCCTGTATTATGGTATTCTGAATAGGGTGTCGAGAGGTTGCTTATGAACGCGAGAGTAGAGAAAAACATCCACGCCGATCCGAATACTATGCTCGGTAAGCCTGTCATACGCGGTACCCGGATCACCGTCGAGCTCATCCTGGAGAAGGTCGCCGCAGGTGAGTCCATCGACCAGATCCAGAGCGAACACCCGGAACTCACAAGAGACCAGATTCAAGCGGCCCTTGAGTATGCGACGCTTGTATTCAAGTCGGACGTCGTAACTCCAACAGGCGTATAACGGACCGTGGTTCTCGTGATCGATGAGAGCGTGGACCGTCAGGTTGTTGACGCGTTGGCGCGGGTATACGAGGTACACGATATTGCCTCTACGAATCGCGGTGTTGCCGATGAAGTGGTCCTTGGTATCGCCCGCGAACTCGATGCGGTATTGGTAACCGCCGATAAGGATTTTGGCGAGCTGGTGTACCGTCAAAAGAGAGTTCATCGCGGGGTAGTTCTCACCCGCCTATCGGGCATGGAGTCGGAACGAAAAGCACAAGTCGTTGTTAACGCTTTGTCTCGGAGTCTTTTCGGAGAAGAAGAGCGAGCTTTTGTGGTCATCTCGCCGAACGACGTGCGCGTCAGGCCTACCATTACATGAGGTCGAGGAACTGGCCGCGAATCGGACATGTGCATTCGCCGATAGCTGGGTTCGGGCTGAGCGTGCCGCTATCGAGCACCTTCCCGACGATATTCCGACACCGTGGTGGTAGACGGGCACTGTCGACTTGTCTTGTGTGAGGGACGCGGAGGGCAGCGGCGAAGCCGCCGGTCCGCGCGGTGAGGTGTTGCACGGGAGCGTGGAAGGCGGCACCGCCGCCACGCCTTTTGGACACCGTCGCGCGGACGGAACCCCGGAGCAGGCCCGACCCCGCGCTGTGGGGGTGTGAGGGCAGCGAAAGCATTGGTGCACGGACGCTATGATGCAACCCCGCGCGCGGGGGCACACCCAAAGCATTACGTCTATTGCGGCGGTGGCCCCAATAGGGAATCGATTTCGAGGCGAATCGCGCCGGGGAGCGGATTGTGAACGCGGTGATCCGAAACTGCTACTTCGGCGGCAACGCGGGCGTAGGCGTGCTCATCCAGCTCATGAACCTCGAGGAGGATTCGATTCCGGTGAGCATCACCATCGAAGATTCGGTCATTGAGCGCAACACCCTCAACCTCTCGATCGTCGGCACCCATCACCATCCGCCCGGAACGATTACGATTCGAAACACTCCTGTACGCGGCCTGCGCTGGGTGAGACCGGGGGATAATCTCGAGGTATCGGTCGAGTAGCGGGCGGCCCGGCGCCGTACTCCAATGCGGGCGCGGCTGCGATCGAGCCCGACCCGCTCCCGGGGCGTGTGCGTGGCGAAATCGTTGGTGCAACGGCCTCGCGATTTCTCGCGCTCGGTCTGGATGCTACGGCGCCGTCTGGGGGGCTTTTTTCCGGCTTTTTGGCACCGAGCGACAAT
>PUOG01000323.1 GCA_003552745.1 Spirochaetaceae bacterium | reverse complement strand
TCCATCTCCATTTCGATCTGTATGGCGAGGTTGATGATGTGAAGGCCGCGCGAGCGGTCGAACTGTCGGTGGAGAAGTACTGTTCGGTCGCCGAATCGCTCGCGCCGCGGATCGAGTTGACACATTCATACGAGGTGCACCCGTCCGGGTGAGACGTTCGCGGAGGCCGGCTGCCGGCGTCGCGGCGAGGAGAGTTGCATGAGCGACAAGCGAGGATTCGACACCGATGCGATACGGACACAGCTCGAGCGCAGCCCTCACCGCGAGCATGCGCAACCGCTCTTCCTCACGTCCAGCTTCGTGTTCGACAGCGCCGAGCACGCTCAAGCGCTCTTCAACCAGGAAGCCGAAGGGGCGATCTACTCGCGATACAGCAACCCGAACAACGACGAGTTCATCGAACGACTTGCGAAGATGGAACGATGCGACACCGGTATCGCCACCGCGAGCGGCATGGCTGCTATGTTCGCGAGCATGGCCGCTTTCGTTGAAAGCGGCGACCACATCGTCGCCTCCCGCGCGCTCTTCGGTTCAACCCACCAGGTACTGACCCGGATCCTCGCCAAGTGGGGAGTTTCGCATACCTACGTCGACCCGACCGATACCGAAGGGTGGCGAAACGCGATCACCGAGCGGACGAAGATGATCTTCGCCGAGACCCCTTCGAATCCCGGGTTACAGCTGGTCGACCTCGAGTTTCTCGGCAACCTCGCCCGCGAGCATCGCATCCTGCTCAGCGTCGATAACTGCTTCGCCACGCCGTGCGTGCAGCGGCCGGCCGATTTCGGAGCACACATCATCACCCATTCGGCAACCAAGTTCATCGACGGACAGGGTCGGGTCCTCGCCGGCGCGATTCTCGGTTCGCGAGAGCTGATGGATGAGGTGCAGTTCTTCACCCGGCACACCGGGCCGGCTCTCTCGCCGTTCAACGGCTGGGTCGTATCGCGCAGCCTCGAGACTCTTTCGGTTCGCATGGACCGGCACGCAGAGAACGCGGAGCAGCTCGCCCGCAAACTCGAAGGGCATCCGCGGATCAGCCGCGTCCACTATCCGTTCCTCGACTCACACCCCCAGGTCGAGCTCGCACGCCGGCAGATGAAGAACGGCGGCGGCATCGTGACGTTCGAGGTCGCCGGCGGCGCCGCAGGAGGCATGAGATTCCTGAACGAGCTGAAGATGATATCGCTCAGCGCGAATCTCGGCGACACCCGATCGATCGCCACGCATCCGGCGTCCACGACGCACTCGAAGCTCACCGAGGAGGAGCGGCAGGCGGTCAACATTACTCCGGGACTGGTGCGCATCGCGGTCGGCCTCGAGACATTCGACGATATTATCGCGGACGTCGAGCAGGCACTCGAAAAGGTGTGAACGGGGAGGCGTCCGCGGCCTCCGGCGTCTCTACGGCGCTGCGATGAGCACCGACCGCGCGGGCAGCAACGTTTCCTCCACCGCGCCTCCTGCGATATCGAGGCGCGAGTCACCATCACCCTCGAATCCTTCCGGACACCACCTCGCGGCGATATCAACGGCTCCGTCGTTCGGGCGAGCGTCATCGTCAGGGAGGGTGCCGAGCACGTCGTGCAGCGCGATCGAGCCGCGCCACGCCGAGTCGCCGGCGTTGAAGAGGACGAGCGCCCAGCCGTCGGTGTGGGTGCGTAGGTAGCCGAAGACTTCGCCTTCGGCGATTACGGTACGGAGCGTGCCGCGGCGAAGCGCAACTCGCGAGTGACGCAGGGCGGTGAGCTCTTTCGTCCAGTCCAGCAGCTCTTCGTCCCACGCCGAGCGATCCTCGGGGAAGGTTCGCCGGCAGTCGGGGTCGGAGCCGCCTTCCATGCCGATTTCACCGCCGTAGTAGATGCACGGAGCGCCGGGGATCGTCATCTGAAATGCCGTGGCAAGCTTGAAGGCGGAGCGATCGCCGGAGACGACGGTGAGAAAACGCGGCACATCGTGGCTCGACAGGAGGTTCAGCTGCGCTTCGGTGATTTCGCGGTCGTAGCGGGAAAGCAGCGCCTCCAGCTCGAAGGCGGCGCCGGGGGCGTCGACCGGATGCAGCTCGTGGCCGCCGGGCCGGGAGTGCTCGGGGTCGATCGAGCGGGCGCCGAAGAAGCGATAACAAAGGCGGTTGAAGACGTAGTTCATGACCGCGTCGAACTGATCGCCGGAGAGCCAGCGCTCGGCGTTTTCCCACAGCTCGCCGACGATGTACGCCTCCGGGTTGACCGCTTTGACACGGCGCCGGAACTCGCGCCAGAACTCATCATCGTCGATTTCTCCCGGCACATCGAGTCGCCAGCCGTCGGCGCCGCGTCGAATCCAGTACTCGCCGACGTCGAGCAGAAACTCGCGTACCGCCGGGGTATCGGTGTTGAACTTCGGAAGCGCCGGTATGTCCCACCATGCGTGGTAGCCGTAGCGCTGGTGGGAGTTACCGTCGTCGGGCTGCTCACGTTGGTGGCGTCGTCGCTCGCGCCGGCTCCACCTTCGGCGGTGCAGCAGCGGCTCCGGGTAAGCGTGCGGGCCGACTCCCGGCGCCAGGTGGTCTCCGTTGAAGTGAAACCAGTCGAGGTACGGCGAGGCCGACCCGTTCTCGAGCGTCTGCTGAAACTGGTAGAAGCCGCGCGAGGCATGGTTAAAGACACCGTCGAGCACGACCCTGATGCCGGCGTTGTGTG
>PUOG01000023.1 GCA_003552745.1 Spirochaetaceae bacterium | reverse complement strand
CGCATGCTCTATCGGTCATTCCCCCCGAAGAGCACCGAGCGGAAGGTGATCCATGAGTTCATGACCGAACGGATCGAAGGCACCGACCGGTCACTCGCCTCGCTCGTGGAACAACTCGCCGAGTGCAGCGCCGAAAGCGGGACGACCGCCTCGCGGGCTATCGGAACGCTCGTCCCGCGCATCGTGCTGAACATGGGTAAACAGAGCCGCGACACGGTCATCGGCAGACGCCTGCGCGAAATATCCAGACGGAATCTCGGTGTCGAGGTGGAATACATCGGATTCCTGCCTGCGGACGAGCTTCTCGGCCGCTCGGTGATATCGCGTACTCCGGTTGTCGAATCGCATCCTCAGTGCATCTACGCGCAAGGCATGCGGACGATCGCGCGGAAACTGATCGCCACGCCGGTCCCTTCGAGTCCCCACTTCTACGAAGATGATGAGGATCTCATGAGTCTCGGCGAGATGATCACCGAATAGCACCGGAATCTTTACGGCGCTCGGCCCGCGGTTCGTCCCGCCGCCCGGCGCCCCCAACCCTTCGATAGCCGCGCACCCGTGCGTTCACCGGAGCGTCGAGGTCGACGAATCGACCCACTTTCGCGTACTCGTAGCCGATTCCGGCGATCATCGCCGCATTATCGGTGCACAGCTCCATCGATGGAATATGCAGCTCATCAACCGCGAGCTCGCCCGCCCGCCTGCGCAGGTAGCTGTTCGCCGCAACGCCGCCGACAATCGCCACCCGCCGAACACCGGTGTCGGCGACCGCCCGTTCGAGTCGACGCATGACCGTATCGATCGCCACCCGCTGAAAGCTTGCGGCGATGTTTTCCGCGGTCTCCTCGGCGCCTTCGCGCCGAAAACGCTCCCGCTGCGCAACCACCGCGGTTTTCAGACCGGAGTAGCTCACGTCGTAGCGCTGCGCCGGAGAATCGAGGCGCGATACAGGAAAATCGTAGGCATACGGGTCGCCGTTGGAGGCAAGCCGATCGACAGCGACGCCCCCGGGATACCCGAATCCGAAATACTTGGCGATCTTGTCGAACGCCTCGCCGCACGCATCGTCGGTGGTCGTTCCGAGAACCGACATCGAGTCCCAGCCGTCGACCCGGCACAATATGGTATGCCCGCCCGAGACAAGCAGACCGAGGTACGGCGGAGCGAGGTCGCTTTCGAGTCGTGGTGCGTAGAGGTGAGCAAGTATGTGATCGACGGCGACCAGCGGACAGCCGGTGGCGATCGTCAGTCCTTTCGCGAAACCGAGGCCGACGAGGAGTGATCCGCTGAGTCCCGGTTCGGTGGTGACCGCGATCGCGTCGATGTCGCCGGCCGGATCGATCGTCGCCTCGGCGCATGCGGCACGGAAAAGCGGAAGAATCCACTCGACATGTTTGCGTGAGGCGATCTCCGGCACCACCCCTCCGTAGGCGGCATGATCGTCTATCTGACTGTGAATCAGATGGGAGAGGATTGTACGCCCGCCGCGCACGATCGCGACCGAACACTCGTCGCAGCTGCTCTCGATTCCGAGCACGTTCACCGCCTCGCCCCCTCGTTCATCGCGCGCGTGATCGGGTTATCGGGCGGAAACCGCGTATCTCTGTAGTGGGAAAGCCCCTCGAACCGCACCGCGCGGCGCTCGGCGGCCTCGAGAGCTTCGGCGAGCAGTTGGGGAAGGATCTGCGTCTGCACATGTCCGATGAGTATCGCCGCACCGTATGCCGCCGCGTGTTCGATACCTTCCTCGAGCGCTTCGCGCATCGCCTCGGGGTCGAGGTCGTGATCGACGAAGATGGTCCGCCGCATCGACGGCAGCGAAAGCTCGGCGGCGATTTCGGACACGGTACTCTCCACGGCAGTGTAGCTGTCGAGAAAGAACAGCCCATCAACGGAGAGAGCGTCGAGTACTTCTCGCATTATTCGGGCGTCGGCGGTCGCCGCCGAGCCCATGTGATTGTTCGCGCCGATCGCATCGGGAACACTCGCCAGCGCAGACTCGAGTAGTCCGCGCACTTCCTCGGGCGAATGGTCGACCATTATCGCTCCGGGTCCCGGGTCGGCATCGTTTTGCGGCTCCATCGGCATATGCAGAATCACATCGTGCCCCCTCTCGGCGGCCAGTCGCGCGGCTTCCGTTGAGTACGGGAGATGCGGCAGAACCGATACGGTCATCGGCATACCGACTTCCAGAAAGCGCTCGAGCTCCGATACGGTGTAGCCCACATCGTCGAGGACGAAATAGACGACCCCTTGCTCCGCCTCGGGCACCGGTGCCGCAGGCTCGCTCTCGGGCACGACGCGGTCGGGGATTTCGTCATGGTGTGGTTCCTCGGACGGCGCCGGCGAGCGCTCCACCCTCTCGTCTGGTGATGTCTCCGGCGGTGGTGTCTCCTCGCGGGCGAGAGCGCCGCTCGGCCGATCGAAGAGGTCGCCCGAACGCGACTCCCTGCGGTCCGGCAACAGCAGAGAAATCACGATCAGCAGGAGCGAGATGAGGCCGAGCAGGAGATATAGCTGTCTCAGATAACGTGCTCGCTCCTGAGCCGGCGTTCGTTTGGTCGGAGCGCGCTCACTTTCTTTCGGTGTCTCTTCGCTTCCCTGTCGCGCCATCTACACTACTCTCTATCGGCGCGAAGCGAGAAGAGTCAAGCGGCCGGCCGGGGGACGTGGCCGGCCGCCGACGG
>PUOG01000134.1 GCA_003552745.1 Spirochaetaceae bacterium | reverse complement strand
GCGATCGAGCGGGCCGACCTGGTGATAGCTTGCGGGGGACTGGGCCCCACCGAGGACGACTTGACCAGGGAGACGCTCGCGGAGGTTGCCGGCCGGCCGCTACGCCGGGATGAGCGGTGGGCACAACATCTGCTGGAAATCTTCGAACGGCGGCGGGAACAGCGGCGTGCGCTCTCGCCGGACGAGGACTATCCGCTTCCGCAGAATAATCTGCGCCAGGCGATGGTGCCGGAAGGCGCGATTCTGCTTCCCAACAGCAGAGGCACCGCTCCGGGGATCTATCTGGAACACGGCGGGACGATCGTGGTGCTCGTTCCCGGTCCGCCCGGAGAGATGCGTGCTCTGATGCGCGAGGAGGTCCTGCCGCGGTTGGCACACTATGCCTCCGAGCACGGGCAGAGTGCGGTGCTCTCCTCGCGGGTGTTGCGGGTGATCGGGCTGGGAGAGTCGCGAGTCGCCGAGCTTCTGAAGCCGCTTCTGGAAGCACAGACCAATCCCACGATCGCTCCGCTCGCCCACCTCGGGGAGATGCATCTGCGTATCACCGCTCACGCGCCCGACGAGGAGACAGCCCGGCGCTACCTGGCCGAGACCGCCGCCGAGATCCGCACCGTTCTCGGTGACGCGGTGTACGGAGAAGACGACACGTCGCTCGAGGAGGCGGTGGGCGCACTGCTGGTCGAACGCGGTCTGACCGTCTCGGTGGCCGAGTCGTGTACCGGAGGATTGCTCGGCCACCGCATCACCAATGTGGGGGGAAGCTCGCGCTACTTCTCCGGCGGCGTTCTCGCATACAGCAACGAGCTCAAGAGCTCGCTCCTCGCGATCGACCCCGACTTGATCGTCCGCGACGGAGCGGTCAGCGAGTCGGTTTCCCGTGCTATGGCTCGCGGAGCGCGCGAGGCGTGCGGCAGCGATTTCGCGGTTGCGATCACCGGAATCGCCGGCCCGGACGGCGGAACAGCGGAGAAACCGGTGGGGCTGGTCTATATCACGGTTGCAGACGACCGGGAGGAGGTCTGCCGCGAGTTTCGCCTTCCCGGAGATCGTGAAGAAGTGAAGTACCGAACGACGAATCTAGCGCTGGAGATGGTGCGCGGCCGGCTTCTCGAACGCGACCGGAGCGCCGCGCACGGCTCATAAGAAAAGCTCAACCGAACCGGTACCTCCGGAGTTCGTGAGCGTTCCCATCACACCCGCTCTCCTATGTGAGCTTGCGCAGCTGTACGCCTTCGACAGCGTAACCCATCGACTCGAGCCGATGCATCCACTGATTGCGGAAACCGATCGTGTGCGGATCGGCAAGCAGGCCCGCTGTCTCTTCGAGCTCGGTCAGTGTGCGCATGAGTGTATACGCCGGGCTGTTCGGCTCGAGCAGAAGCTCTTTGCGGTGCAGTACCGGCGGATTCGAGCGGTAGCGGCGGACGGCGGGAGCGGCGGTGGCGCTCTTCAATCGAACCGAAAGACGAAGGGCCGGATGCGGGTCGTCGGCAAAATGCTCGTAGACGAGCAGTGACAGCCCTTCGGCGTCGTGGAGTTTTGCCACGATATTGTCGGCCGTCGCCTCGGCCTCGTAGGTACTGTTGAGAACCTCGGCCGCACGGGTGGCGAGGCGGGAGGCGTTACACGAGCGGAGGTGAAAGTAGCGATGCGCACCGACGCGCTTGTGCGGGATGTCGGCCGTGCCGCGCAGATGAGCCTCGCACCGATCGAATAGCGCGAGAAGGCTCTTTGCTGTCTTCGGAGCGTGGGCGGCCATGGCGTAATTCAACACAATACTCCCGGGTGCCGCTGCACGCAAGGACACTTTCGTGTGCTGCCACTTTCGTGTGCCCGCAGACCGGGTTTTTTGCCTCTTGCGCGCGTAGTAGATATAATGCGACAATTAGAGAGATTGTTGTTCGCGTGTGGGAAGCACCGGTTTCCCGCCGGGGACGAGTCGGGCAGATGCCGCGACGACTGCCAGCAGCAGTCCCGTCACAGGAGTGAACATGGAACAGGTCACCGATTCGCTCGCGCGCGAGCTTCAGCGGCAGCAGCGCGAGCTCGCGCTCGTATTGCAGAATGCACCCGAACTCATTCTCCGTGTCGACGGCGAGGATCGGCTGCTCTTCGCGAATCCGATCGCGCAGAGGCTCATCGGGCTCGGACTCGAGGATATCATCGGCGAGCCGCTTTTTAACATCGCACGAATCGGAGGAATACCCGAGGAAGACTTGTCGCGGTGGTCAGAAGTGCGCAATCAAGTCTTTCGCTCCGGAGAAGCACATGACTTCGCATTCTCGATTGTGCCACGGCGATCGACCGAGAGCGACATCTCTGACAGCGATAGTAAGGGTGAAGAACACACCCGCTATTTCGAGAGTCGGCTGATTCCGGAGTTTGATGAGGACGGCAACGTGGTCTCGATTCTCGGAATATGTCGCGATGTCACCGAGTTGCGTCGCACCGAACGGGAGCTCGCCGAACACCGGGAAACACTGCAACACTCGCAGCGCCTCGAGGCGATCGGTCGGCTCGCCGGTGGAGTCGCGCACGACTTCAACAATATCCTGACCGCGCTCGGAGGATATACGCAGCTGCTGAAACATATCACGTCCGACGAGAGTTGCGACCCGAACGTGTCGCGTTATCTCGGTGAGCTCGAGAGCGGCGTTCAGCGCGCGGCGCGGCTTACCCACCAGCTGTTGCTGTTCAGCCGCAAGGCGCCGGCCGAGAGGGAAGTATTCGACATGCGTGACGCGATCGAGTCGATGCTCGGAATGTTGGGTCGGATTATCGAACCACGAATCAGTGTGACGACCGACGTTCCATCGGATCCGCTGGAGGTTTACGGAGATCGGGGGAAGCTCGAACAGGTGGTGGCGAACCTGGTGATAAACGCCCGCGATGCTATCGAAGAAGATGGAACGATCACAGTCTCAGCCGGGCGAATAACGGACGAGCGAATCGCGCTCTCGGTCTCCGATACGGGGATAGGGATGTCTGAAGAGGTGTGCTCGAGGGTGTTCGAACCGTATTTCACCACGAAGACGAGCGGTCTCGGAACTGGGCTCGGCCTTGCGGTCGTGGAGAGTATCGTCCGTGAGCACGACGGATCGATCGCCGTCGACTCGGCGCCGG
This sequence comes from Spirochaetaceae bacterium, assembly GCA_003552745.1. Taxonomy (GTDB): domain Bacteria; phylum Spirochaetota; class Spirochaetia; order DSM-27196; family SKKC01; genus SLAN01. Next base: position 36,875 of record PUOG01000134.1, on the reverse strand, counting down.
GCGAGGGAACGACGTTCACGATCACACTGCCGACTGCGTTGAGCCATGCACCGTCCGGCGAGCGTGACGGCCTCGCGAGTTCCGGAACCGACGGTGCCGCCGTTCACGATTCGTCGTTCCCGGTCGTTGTAGAGAATGAGCTCGATCGGATTTCTATTCTCGTCGTGGAAGATGAGGAGGGTATTCGCGACATTCTGCATACAGCGCTGGGAGAAGGGGGATACGAGGTCTATTCGGCCGCCGGCGTACGGGAGGCGAAGGAGTTCTGGCAGCGCGACGAGCGGCCCGACATCGACGCCTTCATACTCGATGTAATGTTACCGGACGGGACCGGCCTCGCCCTGGCGAAGGATCTGGGAGTACTCGAGAAGCTGCCGATCGTATTCACCAGTGGATACCTCGGCGACTCCGACGACATTCGCCAACTCGAAGAAGCCGGGTACCTGTTTGTACAGAAGCCGTACTCACTCGATCGCCTTCTCGAAACGCTCGGGCGAGCGCTGGAAGAGGGGCCGACGCGAAACGCCTCGGCGGACAACAGCGCCATCGGGCTCTGACGGAATCGAAACACCTTCCTCCCGTGCCCCAACACGAGTATCTTACACGGTAGACCGGCGCCGAGGCGGTTCTCGGGCACGCCTTCGCACCGCCCTTGGCTCATGCCGACTATTCGCCCGCTTCAGGAGGGCTCGATGGCAGAAAGCAAGAGAAACCGCACCGAATCGGTCTGGGACTATCCGCGGCCGCCGGCAGTGGAACGAAGCGGCGCCCGTGTCCGCGTGGTCTTTGGCGGGCGAACGATCGCCGATACCACGCGTGCGCTCCGCGTGCTCGAGACGAGCCATCCTCCAACCTATTACATCCCGAGAACCGACATAGACGAGCGGGTACTCGAGCCCACTGGTGGATCGACCTTCTGTGAGTTCAAAGGGCGCGCCTCCTATTTCGATGTTGTTGTGGGTGAACGGCGAGCAAGGCGTGCGGCATGGATCTATCCGGATGCGACCGACGCCTACCGGGAGCTCGCCGGCGCGCTCGCCTTCTACCCCGGTCTCATGGATGCCTGCTATGTCGATGACGAGCAGGTGCAGGCGCAAGCCGGTGACTTCTACGGCGGGTGGATCACCTCGAACCTGAAAGGGCCGTTCAAGGGTGCTCCGGGAACCGCCGGGTGGTAGCGAAACCGGTTCGGATGACATCTGTCACCTTCAAGTCGTGACACATTTCACGCTACTCGGCTCCTTACCTTCGCGCTATTCTTCGCTCGGTACTTGCAGGGAATCTGCACGGGAGGAGTTATGGTTATTCAGGCTGAAGGGCTGGTCAAACGATACCGCGATGTTGTGGCAGTCGATAACGTCGATCTGACGATCGATGATGGAGAGATCGTGGGGCTGCTCGGCCCGAACGGAGCAGGTAAGACGACCGCGATCAACGGTCTCATCGGACTGACCGCATTCGATTCGGGCGATGTTTCGATGTTCGGGCGGAAGGTGAGTCGAGTCACCGGCGATCTGAAGCGCCGCATCGGTGTGGTGCCGCAGGAGATCGCGGTATTCGACGATCTTACCGCCGCCGAAAACGTAGCGTACTTCGGACGTCTGTACGGACTCTCCGGTACGCGAGTCGCCGAGGGGGTTGATTTCGCGTTGAGTTTCACCGGCTTGTCCGAGCGCCGCGATCAGAAGCCGAAGAGCTTCTCCGGAGGTATGAAGCGCCGGCTCAACATCGCCTGCGCGGTCGTGCATCGGCCCGAGCTCGTTATCATGGACGAGCCTACCGTCGGCATTGACCCGCAGTCACGCAACCACATTCTCGAATCGGTCCGGGCGCTCAACGGCGACGGGGCGACCATCATCTACACTTCGCACTACATGGAGGAGGTGGAGGCGGTATGTACGCGTGTGGTCATCATGGACCACGGCCGGATCATCGCCTCGGGAATGCACGGCGATCTGAAGGCTCTCGTTGACGATGAAGAAATCGTCGATATCGAGCTCGAGCGGGTAACACCGGACGTTGTCAATGCCGTATCGTCGGTTGCCGGGGTTTCCGCGTGCGCTCCCAACGGGACGCACCTGCGTATCACCGTCGAGCGCGGTGGGGTCAGGCTTGGCCGGATTATCGAGAATGCGGTGGGTGCGGGGGCCGAGGTGCTCTCGGCTCACGTGCAGAAGCCGACGCTCGAAAGCGTGTTCCTCTCGCTCACCGGCCGATCTCTGCGCGATTAGGAGGCTCGCCGTGAAGAAAGCACTTACGGTCCTGCGATATACCGTCCTGAGAAACTGGCGAGACAGTTCATCGGTCACCGAGCAGATCCTTATGCCCCTCGGGTTGATCTTCGTGCTTGGAAGCGCGCTCGGCGGAGCGTTCGAAGGGCGCGATATCGGACCGACACCGGTGGCGTATGTGATCGAGTCCGAGGCGGACGGTGCCGAGAGCGTCCGCGATTTCCTGAACCGCGACGATGTCGGCGGATACCTCGCAACGAGCGAAGCTTCCGGGCTCGATGAAGCGCGCCGGATGCTCGAACGCGAGGATGTCTACACCGTCGTCCACGTCCCCGCCACGTATGGGGGCGATTCGGCCGAGCTCACGCTCATCGAACGAACCGATAGCGCCCTGCGCACCGGAATCGTTCGCGCCGTGGTGCGCAACTACGTCCACGCGGCGAATGTGACCGTTGCCCTTGCCACAGAGCTCTCCGAACATGCGGCCGGCGGCTCGGGTGGCCTCGAGCCATTCGACCCGTCGGAGGAGGTGACCGGTTTCAGCTATATGCCGATGCCGGCGGAGTTCGATTCGGTCGAGATCTCGCGAGCCGGCCGGGCACCCGGATCATTCGACTTCTATGCGATTTCGATGCTGGTGCTTACGCTCATGTTCGTGGCGGGCTATGCGGTCGAGGCGATGCGCGAGGACCTGCTCGAGCCGACCGGACGGCGCGTTCGTACCACGTCCATCTCGCTCTGGGCCCATATCTCGGGAAAACTCGCGGCAAATACGATCACCGGCCTTATCCAGGCGGCGGTAATCGTAATCGCAACGCTTCTCGTATTCGGAGCAGATTGGGGCACTCGACCGCTGCTACTCGTCGCGATCGCGATATCGATCGTCGTCTTCGCGGTTGCCTTCGGGTCGCTCGTGCTCGCCATCGTACGCGACGGACCGAAGGCGCAATCGATCGTCAGCGTGGCGGTACTGGCGTCGATGATCGTCTCCGGCGGCGCGTTCCAATTCGGAGATGTCGGACCGGCATTTCGGACGATCCAGCAGGCGCTTCCGCACTATCAGGGCCAGACCGCGATGCTCGCGATGGTATACGGCGGGGCACCGGGCGTACTAACCGGCGCTTTCATCTATTTCCTCGGCGGCGCCGCCGTCGTGTTCATGTTGACGGTAATGCTCGCCCGGAGGGACTCATGACGGTATTCAGAACCTACATAAAGCGTCTATTCGGACGACCGTGGATGATCGTCCTCACGGTCGCAATTCCCATGCTGATCGTGATGGTCGTCGGCGGGGGTGGCTCCGGCGATGCAATGCGTGTCGCATTGATCGACCACGACGATTCGGTTCTCTCCCGGATGGTGTCGGATGCGGTGGCACCGGTAGCGCACTTCGTCGAGGTCGAGGAAGGGGAGATCACTTCCGCGCTTGTCGACGGGGGCATCGAGTATGCGCTGGTCGTGCCCGCAGGTATGCAGGACGAAGTGATCGCAGGCGAGCGGGCGCGGATAGAGACCTACTCGCTGCAGGGCGTGCAGATGACACGGAGTGTGAGATCGGCGGCCGATGCGGTACTCTCCGCTGCGCACAATGTGGCACGGGTTGTCGACGGCGACCGCGATGCGTTTCTCCGGACCGTAGAGCGGGTAAGGGAGGGGCGTTTCTCGCTGCAGAGTGAGCCGCATCGAAGCGAGCGCGGGGCTCTCAGTAGCGGGGAGGCGCAAGGGCTCTCGCAGCTCATCGGCCTGCTCACCTTCACCATGTTGCTGATGACGATGGCCGCCTGCCTCATCTTTCTCACGGATATCGAGAAGGGAATCTTTCATAGGACCCTCGCAGGGCCGGTCTCCTTGCAACGCTATATGTTCGAGACCAACGCCGCGTTCTTTTGCGCGACCGCGCTTCAGGCGGTTGCCGGAACGATCGTTCTGTGGATCGTCTTTCCGCAACTCAACTCCGAGGCGGTCGTATCGGTCGGCGCGATCCTCATCGTCTTTGCGCTCGTCGGTGTGTCGTTTACTCTTGCAGTGTCGAATATCATGAAGACCGCGCGCCGTACGGCGATTGCGAGCAATTTCCTGATTATGATGATGGTGATGCTCGGCGGCGCGTTCTGGCCGTACGACATCATGCCCGTCTACCTGCAGCATATCGGCACCTTGTCACCGGCGCGATGGACGACATCTGCGACCGCTTCGGCGCTCTCCGGAGCACCGTTCGCCGAGATTCTGCCGAATCTCGGAATACTGCTCCTGTTCGCGATCGTCTTCCAGTTGCTCGGTTCGTGGAGGCGGGTCGACGTGGCGAAGTAGTGGGAGTAGAGTACCGGGGGAGGTCAACCATCGCCGGCTCGCTTGTCAAAGCGTCAATCTGGATCGCCGTCGTGGCCTCACTCGCGCAGAGATTCGCCGGCGATGCCGAGGCGGTAACCGCGCCGATTCTCGCGATGGCGCTCGGCGGCATCGCCGTGGAGATCGCAGGAGCACGCTTCATCGAGGGGCGATGGTTTGCCCTGGCGAAAACAGCACTCTTTGCCGGGTTCGCCGCGGCCGCCCCCGAGTTCGGTCTTCTCGCCGCATCCGCTGCATACGATTTCGCCTACCGATGGCCGGTACCGTCGGCGGCCGTTCCTCCGCTCCTTTTCGCGTTTGTGGTGCCACCGGCGAGTTGGGTTGTGCTCGGGCTGTCTTCGGCGCTCGCGGCGGCAGCCGGATGGGTGAACGAGCGGCACGAGGCCGGCGAGACGCGACACCGGTCGGCGATCGATCGCGAACGTACCGCGCGCTACCGGCTGGAACAGGCGCAGCGCCGTATCGAACGGATGTCCGGAGAGCTGGTGAGCGCGACCGAACGAGCCGAACGCACGCGGATCGCGCAGGAGATGCATGACGGGGTGGGCCACCGGCTTACCGGGGCGCTCATGCAGCTGCAGGCGGTTGAACGGCTCGTCGAATCACAACCCGATCGAGCGCGAACGATGCTTCGCAACGGGATAGAGGCGTTGCAGGCGGCCGCGGATTCGGTCCGGGAGACGGTATACGATCTGCGACCGCGGCCGGAGTCAGGTGCCCACGCGATTCGTCGGCTGGCGGCGGAGTGCAGGGTGTGTCCGGTGGAGCTGTCGCTCGATGACGAGGCATTCGCAGCATTGCCCGAGTCACATCGCGAGGCGTGTATCGCGGCCGTGAGGGAGCTTCTTACCAACGCTGCGCGCCATTCGCGAGCGAGCCGGATTACGATACGGATCGAGGCGGGCCGGTCGCTTCGTCTGGTGTATCGCGATGACGGGGTGGGCACATCGGTTGTACGCGAAGGGATCGGGCTGCACGGAATCCGCACGAGGGCGGAGGCGCTCGGTGGCACGGTGGGCGTTTCAGGTCACGACGGGTTCGTCGTGCGTTGCGTGATACCGGTACGGGAGGAGCATGAACGCGATACGAGTAGGAATTGCTGACGACGACGGGCTCGTGCGCGACGGGCTCGGCGCAATCCTCGAGACGCACGGAGATATCGATTTCGTCGGTTCAGCCGCCGACGGAGAAGAAGCCGTCGCGCTCTGCCGCCGTGAGAATCCGGACGTGATGCTCATGGACATCCGCATGCCGGTAATGGACGGCGTGTCGGCGACGCGAGCGATAAAGGCGGAGACCGGGGTCAAGGTCATCATCCTTACCACTTTCGACGATAGCGAATACATCCGCAGCGCCATAGCGCTCGGAGCGGAAGGCTACCTCCTGAAGAGCTCGGCGGCCGATGCGATCGTAGAGAGTGTCCGTGCGGTGGCCAGAGGGCAAACGGTGCTCCAGAACGAGGTCGCGCGTCATCTCGGGCAGATAATGCAGGCGTCACCGTCGACGCCCACGCCGGCGCTCGGGCTCGCACCGCGAGAGAACGACATACTCGTGTTGATTGCCGAAGGGTTGTCGAACAAGGAGATCGCCGCAAAGCTCAATCTCTCCCCCGGGACGGTGCGCAACTACATCTCCGAGATGCTGGTGAAGCTCGACGTTCGCGATCGCACCCAGCTTGCGATTCTCTACTACCGCAGTTTGCGGTGACAGCCGATGGATCTGTGCCGGCGAACGGCGTACTTCCAGTGCCCTGCGTGTTGCCGGTCCGGTGAGCGATGCGTACTTTCTGAGTACTATGAACTATCTCATCGTGGGTGGAAGCAGTGGAATCGGGCGCGAGGTTGCGCGTCGTCTTACGGCGCGGGGTGACGAGGTCGAGGTGTGGGCTCGCAGGTCAGAGCCCGATCTCGACGGTCTGGATCAGGTCGTGTACCGGCAGATCGATATCAGCGAAGCTCTCCCCGACAATTTGCCGGTACCGGAACGGCTCGACGGGCTCTTCTATGCGCCCGGCACCATCAATCTCGCTCCCTTCCGAAGTCTAAAGCCGGAGCAGTTTGCTGCCGATTTCGATGTGAATGTGCTCGGAGCGGTTCGTGTCCTGCAGCACGTTCTCCCGGCTCTTACCGGAGGTGACGGTTCGTCGGTCGTATTCGTATCGACCGTTGCCGCGAACGTCGGAATGAACTTCCATACCTCGATCGCGGCGGCAAAGGGGGCGATCGTCGGTCTCGGCCGCTCGCTCGCGGCCGAGCTTGCGTCGAAGCGGGTGCGAGTGAACGTTGTTGCACCTTCACTGACCGATACACCACTCGCCTCTCGGCTTCTCGACAACGAGAAGAAGCGCGAGCGCGCGGCCGAGCGACATCCGTTGAAGCGCGTCGGTACGGTAGACGATATCGCCGCGGCCGTTTGCTACTTTCTCGGACCCGAATCGCAGTGGGTTACCGGGCAGGTGCTCGGTGTCGACGGCGGGATGTCGGGCATCAGCGGACTGTAGCGGTTACGTCACAGATGTACCGTCGAAAGCGCCGCGGTATCCGCGTCAGAAGCTACCTGCGCCGAGGCTGAATGAAAGATTGAGTGTTACCAGCGGCCCGTCATCGGGGAAGCCGCCGTCTTCGCCGGGGAAGCGCGTTGCGGGGTTGCCGAACTCGGTTCCCGGCGCACCGAACGTGAACGTTGCACCGGCGGAGACTCGCATGCGATTGAGAAAGCTATAGGAGAGCGTCGGCGAGACGAGTCCGGAGAGATCGGTGAGATTCGCGAGTCCGAAGATCGATACTCCGAATCCGCTTCCGGCGATCTCCGAGAGGCCGGCGGTGGCCGCGGCATAGTGCCGTCCGGTGGTCAACGGCGCGAGATCCGCGAGCGCGATCGTCGGGTCGTCCGGATCGACGAGCTCCTGACCGGGAGGCGTCGGCACAATCCCGGCCTGCTGCAGTGCGACGAGAGTGGCAATCTGCAGCAGCGTTTCATCGGCATGGGCAAGCTCGATATCGGCGTATCCGTCACCGTTGTAGAAATATTGCCCGGCCAGCAGCACGCTTCCGACTCGATCGAAATCGTCGAACCAGCGCACACCGGCGGTGGCGCTCGGTACGAGCCTCTCTTCGATGCGAACGGTTTCGTATGGAGGGGCGGCTCCCTCTTCGCGATCGCGCAGGAACGTCCGGTCGCTTCCCCACGCGAGCACGCCCTCCGCGAAGAGATCGACCTCGCCGACCGACCGGCGAATCGTTGCGATTCCGCGCGGCGCACGGTCGCGCTGGTAGTATGCCCCGATGCCCAACTCACTCCTCCCGGCCTCGAAAATGAGTTTCGGAGCCACGGCGATGTCGAGCGGTTCGGCTGCGTCAGGAATAACGAGGTAGAGGTAGGCGCTGTGATCTCCGAACGGATAGAGAACGCGCAGACTGATCGGACCCTCCAGGTCGGCTTCCGGATCCTGCGGGTCTATCGAAGTGAGATTAAGCACGTCGGCCGGGCTGAAGAAGTAGCCGACCCCCCAGTTGATGGTGTGCTTCCCGAACCGGAAGAAAAGGCGGTCTTCCCACGGAAAGTCGGCGAACAGCTCGAAGACCGAGATATCGAAATCACTTTCCCCGGCCGCCACGCCCTCACCGAACGCCTCAATGAGTTCGTCGAGCTCGTCCGGTTCGAGATCGAGCGCATCGGCGACTCCGCCGAGCGCATCCGGGCTGACCGCCACCGGATCGAAAGCGCCGCCGGTTTGTCCGCCGCGGATACGGAAGGAGCCGAATACCCGGTAGTCGCGTTCGGGTCGCACATCGAACCGCAAGTCGGCCCCGATCGACGGGGTAAGGCTTGTCGAGTCCGGTTCGCCGAAGCCGCGGGAATACGGGTCGATCCAGGTCCAGTTCGCATCGGCGGATCCGATGAATCGGCCGCTCCACTCCACCCCGTCGGTAAGAAGCGGATCGTCGTCATGACGCGGTTCGGCGTCGGGCTCCTCCTCATCGAAGTCGTCGAACATGTCATCGCTGTCGAAGAGGTCGTCGAACTCATCCTCGGTAGTATCGTCTTCATCCGGCGCGTCGCCCTCCGCCCTCACCGGAAGCGCTACGGCGAACAGCAGCGTGACCGCGACGAAAAACGCGATACTGTCGCGGTGCGTCGTTCGCCTAACGACTGACGCGTTCGAGGTACGCACGGGTAAATACCGAGTCCGGAATCGAGGCGACACTCGGATCGCGCAAGGTGATCTGAGTCCGCTCTCCTTCGTTGATGTTATCGACGATCAGGATCTGTGACGGCACCGCGCGCCCCCCGACGGTCGCGTAGCGCGGAAAGAGCAGCGTTCGGAGGAGGCGCCCCGAGACGCTGTAGTTCTCCTCGCGAAGCACCACCGCGCGGTCGGTGCGAACCCATAGCTTGATCCGATCGTAGTCGAGGCCGGTTTCGGTCGCCTCCAGGTCGAGAATGTAGGTCTCGTAGTTGCCGAGTGAGCCGATTTCCCAATCGACGACACGGTAATCTTCGGCAAGCGAGCCGCGAACGAGGTCGCGGTTCTGCGCGTCGGTGCCCTGAATCGAATCGCGCACCGTCGTGCGCTCGAAGCGCCGGCTTTCGGGGTCGTAGAAATAGACGGTGTCATCGGTTCGCAGGTAGCCCTGCCCACGCTGGATACGAGGCTGCAGGATGATGAGAACGAATTGGTCGGCGCGATCGCGGCGGAAGAGCCGGGCCTGTGTCACCTCATCGTCCTGTCCGGGTACCTGGGAGACGATCGTATAAACGCCCGAGAAGTCCTGGTCGTTGAACTCGCCGAGGCTGTCGATCTCGCGCAGCATCGCGTCGAAATCGGGAGCATCGCTCGAGCCGGCCGGCAGCGCGGGAACGAGCATGACCGCGAGTCCAAGGAGGAGGGCGATCATCCGCTCGCCGAAGACCGATCGCAGGGCGCGCAGCCAACGTGCGGGATCGCCGGCATCATGGCTCATTTGCTTTCTCACCAATGAACGCATCTCGAATCTCCTCACTCTGCGCTGCGAAGCGCCTCTACCGGCGTGAGCGCGGCCGCCTGCCGTGCCGGCAGGAACGCCGCGACAAGCGTGAACGTCGCGACGAGCCCGATGTGCAGTGCGCTCTGCAACGCGCGCACCCGGAACGTGAAGTACCCGTCCCTCAGGAGCACGAACAGCGGCGAATCAACGCCGATGTATATCTGTGAGAGTACCGCCATCACCGCCCCGGCGGCAATCAGACCGGTCGCAATACCGAGCGCGGCCAGTAGAATCGCTTCGGCAAGAAAGAGCCGGCGCACCGACGGGCGCTGCATACCGAGGGCACGCATCGTACCGATCTCACGTTTGCGCTCCAACATCACCATCCTGAACGTATTCGTAATACCGACCATGGTGATGCCGAGCAGGACCACCAGTACGACTATGCTCACCTGGTTGAGAACGAGAACGATCTGCTGCGCGTCGGCCACGACTTCGTTCAGGGTATACATCCGGTAGCGAACCCCCTCCCACTCTTCAGTGCGCGCCTGCTCGAACAGCGCGGCGATCGGGTTGGTATCCTCATCCGGAGCGCTGCGGTCGAACATCGACACACGCCGCGAAAGCTCGTCGAAGTAACGGTCGGCGGCTTCGTCGATCTCGGTCAGAGTGCGAAGAAACACACCCAACTGCCGGTATTCGCCGCCTTCGAGCTGCAGAAGCTCATTGAGATAGTCGATGTCCGCGTACGCGCTCAACCCGGCGACGATACCCGGATCGAACACGATACCGGCTATGCGAAACTCCCCGACGTTCTGAGAACCGGTGACCGTTCTGAGTCGCACGAGCACCGGGTCACCGACTTCCAGCCGCAGGAGCTCGGCGACCGGACGACTGACGATGAGCCCGTTGCCGCCGCGAACCGCGTCGAAGCTGCCTTCCTCGAGCACAATGCGGTCGGTGAGCGCAGACTCGGCGTCCCAATCGGCACCGACAATCTGCTGATTCGCCGTTCGCCCACCGAAGACGATCGTACCGCGGGCGTCGCTGCGCCGGGTCACGAATCGTGCATCGACTCCCGATGCCTCCAGCGCCTCGATCAGGGCAGCATCATCCCTGATGACCTGATACTCGTCGGTCCCTTCCGGCCGCTCCACCCCTTCCACGAAAATGTGACCGGCGAGAAGCTGCCCGAAGTTCTCGGTCACGTTCTCGAGAAAACTCCCTGCGAATCCGTTGATTACGGTTACCACCATCACGCCGAATGCGATAGCGCCGGCGAGGAGGGTGGTGCGACGCTTCTGTCGGGAGAGATTGCGCAACGCAATGAGCACGAGTTTCATGGCTAATCCGCCTTCATCGCCCGAACCGGGAGGATCTTCAGCGCAACCGATACCGGATAGATGTGCGAGAGCACGGCGATCAGCGCCACGACGGTGACCGATCCGAGGAGTGTCGAGGCCGAGAGAACCGGTCGCAACTCCGGCCCGGCGAAAATCACCTCGAGAAAGGTGGTGGTGGCCGGAATCCCGACAACGTTGAGCGTTCCCACCACAGCGCTCCCGATACCGATGCCGATCAATCCGAAGAGCCCGGTTATGACCAGGCTTTCGACGAAGAAGAGACGCCACACGAAAAAGCGCTGTGCACCGAGCGCCCGCATGGTGCCGATCTCGCCGGTGCGCTCGATCACCGAGATCACGAGGGTATTCATGATGATGATGGCCGCGACCACGCCGACGATGACAATGGCGACGTTGAACACGATGCGCACGACATCGGCGGTTGTCGCGAACGGGCCGGCGGCCTGTTCCCAATCCCAGGCGGTCGCCGCGATGCCTTCCTTCTCGAAGAACGCGTTGAGCTCCGCGATAACCCGATCGGTGCTGCGAAGCGAGTCGAGACGAAGCAAGAGATAGTTCCACGGGCCGCCGTCGGCAACGGGCTCCTCGACGGCGGCCGCATCATCATCCTCCAATTCGTCGAGCCCGGCGAAGAGGTCGTCCCAGTCGCGGTCGTCGCCCCCATCATCTCCATCATCAAAGAGCGGATCGTCGTCGACCTCGCCCTCGAACAGCGCCTCAAAATCATCGCCGGCGAGGAGCGCGGTCTCCTCCTCGTCCAGCTCTATGTCGGCCGTCGCACCGAGACCGAGTCCGGTCAGCGCGCGGTGCGTCGCAGCATCCACAAAGGCGATATACTCCGATCCTACCGCCTCACCGCTGATCGGCTCGTAGATCCCGAGCAGCGGCACAACCCGAATGCGAAACCCTCCCGAACCGGCCGAGGAGAGCGCGATCGGCATGCCCGTTTCGAGCTCGGTGATCTCCGGCTCAGAGTCGTTCTCTTCGGCGCTCCGGCGGATGGAGTCGATAAGCGCCTCGGCACGTTGCACGCTCAAAACGATCCCCCGCTCGCCGCGGCCGGGCAAGCGCCCTTTTGCGAGCTCGATCCGGTCGAACATGCGGAAGTAGCTCTCCGGTTCGACGCCGAACAGCAGGGTGAAGCTGCGGCCGTCGACCTCGTCGACGCCGAATCGTGCGAACGTGGTGAGCTGCGGCGTCATCCGAACCACTCCGTCGATAGTGTCGGCATATTCGCTGATCGCTCGGTACGACGGCAGCACCGGTGTCTCTTCCACGCCGCCGACCGACGCGACCCCGAAAAGCGATATCTCCCCACGCGAGAGGCCGCTGACCATGACGTGGCCGGTATAGTTTTCGACAAACGCCCGCCGAATCCCGAGCCGTGCGGTCTCCATAAGGCTATTGCCGACGATAAGGACTGCGACGCCAAGCGCTACTATTGAGCCGATTATGAGCGTCTTGGCGCGGTGCTGATTCAGATTCCGGGTCGCGATTCGAAGCACGGTAAACATACGGCTTTGTCCGGCTCGGTAACCGGTGAGACAAAAGTAGCGAAAGTTCACCCGATTCGGCGAGGCCCGGCGTCTCGCCGGCGATCACGCCGGCTCGGCGGCCGGCTTCTCCTCTCCGCTGTCTACCGTTATTACCGGAATCTCGGCGAGGGTGATGACCTCTTCGGTCACATCGCCCATGAACAACCGTTCGGCAGTCGATGCCGCGCGCTTTCCGATGTAGATGTAGTCGGCGCCGCGCGTTTCGGCGGTCTCGATGATCGCCTCGGCCGGACTGCCGTGCGCGACGACGATCTCGGAGGCGATATCGCGTGCAGGGCCGAGGGCGGACTCGAGCTCCTCGCGTGAGAGCTCGCGGCTTCCGGGGAAACGGACGTTGAGCAGCACGAGATCGGCGTCGAGCTGGCGTGCGGTGCGCGCCGCGCGATGCAGCGCCGCATGCGAGCTCGCTGATCCGTCGAAGGCGACGAGAAAGCGGTGTGATTCGTGCACCGTGATCTTCGTGGGGTCGACTTCTCCTTTTTCGAGCATCCGCGGGGCGAGAAACACCGTGCCGAAGGCGCCGAGCGGAGCGGTAATGAGAATCGCGAGCACCGCGATCGCGAGGATGTACTCCCCGCCGGCAACGCCCATCGCGAGCGGAATCCCGCCGATGGCCGCCTGGACGGTCGCCTTCGCCATGTCGCCGACCACCATGAATAGTCGCTCCCTGTAGGTGAGGCTCGAGAATGCGGTCGAGGCGAAGATGCCCGCCCACCTGCCGATGAGGAGTCCGATGAGGATGATGGCTATTCCGCGGGAGCCCGCATCGGCGATGATTTCGACGTTCACCGCCGCGCCGATCAGGACGAAGAGGAAGATCTCACCGACGATCCAGATCTTGCTCGTTTCGGTGCGCAGCCTGCGGGCAAGTACCGCGTCGGACTCGAGAATCACGAAACCCATAACCATGATCGCGAGGAAGGCCGAGTACGGCAAGGCGCTGTCGGCGACGATCAGCACGAAGCCGAAGAGGAGAAACACGATCATCTCGTGAATGATGCTCTCGGCGATCTGCCGCCGGGATAGCAGGTAGACGACAATCTTGCCGGCTATGAACCCGAACAGAATGCCGAGTCCGATCTGCAGCGGAATGTCCAGCAGCCGGCCGGCGATGTTCGTTGTGGCGTTGAGGTTGCCGGCCGCCCCCGCTGCCCCGCCGGCTCCAACCCCGTCGACGATCCAGGCGAGGAAGATGCCGAACATCGTCACCGCGGTGGCGTCGCTCGCGGTGCCGCCGGCGAGTATGAGGTCGGGGATGCCCTTCTTCACTCCCCAGCCCTCGGACTTCAGACGAAGCATCATCGGAACGATGACCGCCGGAGAAGCGGCGCAAATCACCCATCCGAGAAGCCACGAGGTGAGCCAGTCCCATCCGAGCAGGTAGTGCGTGGCGACCGCCACGACCGCCGCCTCTATTACCGCCGGCAGGAATCCGAGGCGAACCGCCACCGATCCGTTGCGCAGGATCTTCTCCTTGTCGAGCCCGAGTCCGGCTTTCAGAAGCACGATGAGCAGCGCGATGCGCCGGATCTGATCGGAGAGCTCGCTCATCTGCGCCGGCATTACATCGAGCAGGTCGGGCCCGATGAGTATGCCGGCGAGCAGCATGCCGATCAGCCGCGGCAGCTTCAGCCGTGCGGCGATCTCTCCGGCGATCAGACCTGTGGCGAGTACGAGCAGAATTCCCTGAAGCACGTGCATACCTCCGACGACGAGATCTCGAAATCAGGTAGGGACCGTCAGCCGTTTCGGGCGGTTGGAAGGCGAGCCCCATCGCCGGCGACCATGCGGGACACTCGCCCGGTGCAAGACCGGTATCGAAAGAGACCCGCTTGGCCGGGAACGAGAGAATATTCGGGGCAGGGCCGACGTTTCAAGCGGTGTTGTGGTGGTGTTGTGGCTGCTGTGGTGGGGCCGTGTGCCGGTGCGACGCGTGCTGTGACGGCGCTTGCGCGGCCGACGGCTGCGTTGCCGCCGTGCGCTTCGCCGCGATAGAGTGGATTGCAACTCATATGCATACCGAAATCGAAGCGTTCGTTCCGGCACATCTCGACGCGATCGTAGAGCTCTCGCTTCGCGCGTGGGCTCCGGTCTTCGCCTCGCTCGAGGGTGCGCTGAAGCCCGAACTGTTTCGCGAGCTCTATCCCGACTGGCGTGAGCAGCAGGCGAATGCGGTCCGGGAGGCGTGTACCGCGGAGGGGAGCATTGTCCGTGTCGCCGTCGACGGGGAGACGCCGGTCGGATTCACGGTCGTGAAGCTCATGCCGGAGGCAGGAATGGGCGAGATTCACATGATCGCCGTCGATCCGGACTACCAGCGGCGCGGTGTCGGCGCGGCACTCACCGACTCGTCGCTGGAGACGATCAGGAGTGCGGGAATGAGCGTGGCGATGGTGGAGACCGGCGGGGATCCGGGGCACGCACCCGCCCGCGCGCTGTACGAGCGCACCGGCTTCTCACTGCTTCCGATTGCGCGGTATTTCCGGAAGGTGTAGGCGCCTTTCGCGTCGGCTACCGACCGCCTACGCCCCCTACGGGCCGCCGCGCATCGCATTGGCCGGCGGCCTTCACAAACCGCCGCCCCAGTTCCGCACGGCCGGCCTCATTGCCAGCCGGCTACTCGCCGCGGCGCCAGTACACTATCGCTTCGTCTTCCTCCGGCGTGGCGCCGCCGGAGGTGTCGTTAAAGGTCGCAAGCTCGTCGGCGCTGATCCCGAGCTTATCGGCGAGCTCGGCGACCGTATGCTCGCCGTCGGCGGCGAAGGAGCGCTTTTCGTACGGTTGCTCGTGCAGAAAGCGCTCGAGCTCCTCGCGGCCGAGGTCGGTGGCCGCATCCTCCGGTAAGTAGATGTTGTACTCGCCCGGCTCGAGGTACGGGGCCCAGATGTGCGGATTCGCCGTCCAGACCGCGCGGAACGGCACGTCGATGTGCTCGGCGATATCGGTAAGGTAGAGCGGACTCTCTTCGAGCGCGACGGTAAAGCGGCGGGTGCGCGGATAAGAGACCTGGGGGGTGATGCCGAGCGCCTCGGCATCCTTCATGAGCAGCTTCGCGGCGACCGCCTGCGGCAGGTAATCCTCGGTCACCGGAGGGAATACCATCAACCAGTAGTCGTTCTCTCCCTGGCGCCTGACGCGCTGGGTCACGCCGTCGACGCCGACATTGAACGAGGCGACGGCGAGATTCCAGCTGCCTCCGATCTCGCCACGTGCTTCGCGGAAGTACTCGGCGGCCGCTTCGGTCGATTCGGTGATATCGCTTCGCTCGTCGATGAATCGGTTCATCTTCAAGCCGTGTTCTTCGGCGGTAGCCGGCATGAACTGCCAGATGCCGCGCTCGCCGGCGTCGCCGATCGCCCGCGGGTCGAGGCTGCTTTCGAGCACGGCAACGTATTTCAGGTCGTCGGGCAGATCGTGCTCCTCGAGGATCGGCTCGACGATCGGGAATACCCATTCGGCGCGTTCGATCCACCGGCTGACGCGCCACGGCTGAGAAAGGTAGAAGTTGTACCAGGTCGAGATTCTCGCGTAGACGTCCGGGTCGTCGATCGGAACCGTCTCGCCGGCAAAGGTGACCGTCTCCGGCAGTTCGTAGACGGGCGGCTGTTCCGTGGGAACGGTAGCGCATGCGGCAACAGCGAATGCGAGGATTCCGGGAGTCAGGTGGCGAATCGTATTCATAAGGTGCCTCATCGATTTCCAGCCTAAGGGGAGTCTTGTGACTCGTCAAAGCGCTCGTGTCTGTCGTCGCGGCGGTCCGGGAAGTGTACTTCGGCCACTCCGTCGGTTATTTGCGCACCCGTGTGGGCAATCGCCGCATTGTAATACGACAAATTCCAATTGCGCCCCGCCCCGGGAAACAGAACTCTAGTAGGTACGTTAGGAGGCGGCTTCAATGAAGAAGCATAATGTGGTGCGTTTCGGTTACGTTGTCGTGACAGTGTTCGTTGGCACATTGCTGTTTCTCGCCTGCGATAACCCTACAGGTGTCGATGTGGATGACGAGAACTCCCTGACCGTTGGCGGGCAGACGTACGCCCTGTCTCAGCTTTACTTCGAGGACTATGGTTGGTGGTCCGGTGGCGGCTACAATATCGATCTGTTAATCGAAGGTCAGAGTGCTGAGGTTTACCTGGAGATGTTCTTCTCCGGATCGTCGGTGTCGGCCGGTACGTATTCGTTCGCCAATAGTCATGACTCGAACACGTTCTCAGGCGACTCGTTGATTGATACGCCCAACAACGAGTACTCGATCAGCAGCGGTGAGGTCGAGATCTCGGTAAACGGCTCCACGTATACGATCAGCGGGCGTGTCGCGGTATCCGGAGGGTCGCAGGCGACCTTCAATTACAGCGGGCCGGTAAGTAACTGAGCATAATTGACCGTCGCTATTTCGCGTCGGTTCCCGTCCCGTTGGATCCGGTACGACAAACAGATTCGGGAACCGGCGCGGAAACTGCAGCGGTAAGCCCGCCGCCGTTCAGTCGATAATCAGCTCACCTTCTCCGTACCCCGACCAGCCGACCGTAAACTGATTGCCGGCCCACCGGCTGGAGATCGCGAGGGCGGCCAGATCCACATCTTCCGGGTCGCCATTCTCGACCGGATTCGTGGGGTTCACCAAAACGGTGAACTCGACCTGTGTACTTCCGTCGCCGAGAATCGTGACGTCGAAATTGGGATCATCGAGCGCGGTATACACCGCCGGTTGTCCCGAATCGTCCCCGGTACTCCCGGCAAAGAGGGCGAGCGCAGGCGCCTCGATCCGGTCATAACCGTTGTTGTCATTGCCATCGTAGACCTCGATTTCCATAAACCCTGCAAGATGAGAGATATCGAGCACATCGAAACTCGTGGTGACGGTGATTTCGACCGGGTCCTCTACCTCATCCCACTCAATGCCGTCCAGCTCGAACCAGTGTACCATCGGTCCCTCATCATCTTGAAAGACGATCTGGGTTATGTCCTCACCCGACTTCAGAAGTTCAGGAGCAAAGCTTTCGGGGTCCGCCCCTTCGGACGCCGGAGATGTGTTCGTATACTCCGCCGGCAAGCGCTCGAGAATGTCCATCTCCACATCCACGGTAGCATTTGTCGTGTTCCCGTCGCGGTTCAACAGCGCGAGCCCGATGTACGCTGTGAAGTCTTCATCGAGCGGGCCGCCCATAAACCCGGCGCGGGTACCCCCGACGCCTCCGAGGTCGGTCGGGAAGAGTCCCCAGCTGTGCGGGGGCGGGTCATTCATGCCTCCTTCGCTCATGCGGCCGTCGTCGTCAAACATCAGTAGGATCGCGTCGGCGGAGCCCGCCGGGTCGGCGATAATCCTTACATACTGATCGTCCACGGGAGTGAGTACGCCCTCGAGCCATGCCTCGCCTCCCATTCCGGTGAGCACGATCCAGGCCTCGTCATGGAAGGAGTACGGCGTCTGTGCGAAATTGAAGGTGGCCGAACCGCCACCTTCCGCTGAAGCGAACACCGCCGGCTCAACGGGTATTGCGGTGATTCCCACCTCGGTACTGACCCCGATGCTGATTTCGAACTCCTCGGACCATCCCGCGACCACCGGAGTGTCGGATCTGACCTTGTCGTTATAGACCTCCGCGTAGAGGGTATAGCTTTCTCCAGCGTCTATCTCCAAAAATGTCGTGAACATCGGAGGGCTGTCTTCCTGGATGGTATCCGTCCCGGTCAGGTGCCAGTCACGAACGTGTTCACCGTTTTGTTCAAGCTCGAGCTTAACCTCCGTGGCAAAGAGAATTGCCTGGGCGGAGATTCCGCCGGAGTCCGGCGCGTACTCCGCGTTCAGCGCAGAGAGCAACGCCGCCGATATAGCGGGGACGCTCACCGCCGCGCCCGTGGACTGCGCCTCGGATATCGGCTCTGTCGATTCGTCATCCGGCGCCGTTGTACTCCCCGTATCGGGAATGGAGCCGACCTCCAGGTTACATCCTATTACTCCGAAGAGTATTCCAACGATAACAAACCCGACCAGAAGAATCAGTGTACGTTTCACGGCCAAACTCCTTATGCCGACTTACTCGATTATGATCGTTGCTCCTTCGGCATCGTTAATCTCGACACTGCTCGTCGCAATGTCGGACTCAAAACCATCGTCATCGACTACCATCACGGCAACGGTGACTTCCCGCGGGAAATCCCCGAATGTCCAGACATGCGTGGTCACCGGATCCGAAGTGCTCTTGCTCGGTGAGAAGTTGTCGGTTTCGTAGTCGAAATCCCAGCGATACTCGGCGACAGCCCCGAGCCCGTCGCCGTCTTCCGAGGCGGAGGCGTCGAACTCGATTTGTCTGCCGACCACGATATCCTCCGCGGCGGTCGCAACCTCAAACGATGCGACGGGACGCTCGCGTATCCGCGCGGTCGTGATATCGCTGTCGAGCTCGATCTCGTCTGCATCTTTGACCGTCAACTTGACCGAGTACTCAGCTACCGTTGCTGCATACTCGTGTTCGACTACCACCCCCTCGACCAGCGCGCCGTCGGCGAAATCCCAGTGGTAGGTCATGATCACACTTTCCGGGTCGGTGGTCTTTGTACCGTCGAAGGTAATGACCGGCGATTCGCTCAATGCCGCATACGGCCCCCCGGCATCGGCTCTTACCTCCACGGAGGGAGTGTCTACCGGTGGTGGATCGTCGGCAGGGGCGGTCTCGTCCTCGAGATCCGGTGTGACGGAGCCGGTGCAGGCGAGGATTATCGACGCGGCAACTGCCGCGGCAAGCAGCCGGAAGTAGAGTGAAGAACGGTTTTGCTCCAACACCCGCGCCCCCCTTCGAGCATGTCACAAGCGTGCGGTGCTCTTCTTAACAGTGGTGCGGCCGTGTGACGGGCGCAATAGGGAATTTGCCTATCCTTATAAGGCGATTGCTGATCTGCTATGCATGTCGGCGATCAGAGATCAGGCCGATGTCCAGGTATCGATGTCTACAACACCGATGCGCGCCGCGTAGCGGACGAGATCGAGCGGTCCGCACAGTCCGAGTTTGCGGTAGATGCGAACGTGATGGGTCTCGACTGTCTTATAGCTTATCCCGAGTGTGAACGCGACATCCTTGTTGGTCATGCCCTCCGCAAGCATGGCGAATACCTGCTTCTCACGGGCGGACAAACACTCGTATCCGGCATCGGGTTTTCGGAACGCGTCTTCGGGCATTCCCTTCATGATTTCCATCATCTGACGCGCTACCGAAGGATCGAGGTACATCTGACCTGAGAGGACGGTGCGGATGGCATCTACGAGCTCTTCCGGCGTGGTGAACCGGGAGACGATTCCGTGAGCGCCGATCAAGGCAGCTTGCCGCATTCGCTGGGGATTGGATGTCATTGTGAGAGCGATTATGCGTACGCGGATATCTGGATGGCAGGCGATATTGCGTACGAATTCCGCGAATCCGTTCTCGGTGAGTTGAATGTCGACCAGCAGGGCGTCGGGCTCATGCGTTCGGCAGTGTATCAGCGCATCGGCTGCGGTGCGTGCCTCGCCGAGAACCTCGAAGTCTTCTTCCCGTTGGAGCACTGCGCAGACGCCTTCATAAAGCAATGGATGGTCGTGGACGATCAGGATCTTTGCAACCATATCCAGCAAACTCTTTTATTTCAAAGTATACCGTGTATTCGTTAAGTTACAACTATGATAAGTCT
Source organism: Spirochaetaceae bacterium (assembly GCA_003552745.1). GTDB lineage: Bacteria > Spirochaetota > Spirochaetia > DSM-27196 > SKKC01 > SLAN01. The sequence continues at coordinate 16,743 of PUOG01000134.1, read as the reverse complement.
GCCGGGTATATAATGAGTTGATGGCAATCTCGGCGTGCAAGCATACACCCGTAATGTTGCTGGTCGCTCTTGTTGCGACTCTTGGTCCCGCCGCGTGCGCGAACCCGGGCACCGACGTGCTCTCGGAAAGCGTTCGTCTCTTGCCCGAGTTCGAGCCGCTGCATCCCGACGACCGGTACTACGACTACGGCTCGGAGCCGAACCAGTGGAGCCTTGCTGCAATCGCGATGCCGCGCGCTTGGGGCACCCTGTTTGCAGGGGAAGTCGCTCGAACAGTGCCGACCGAGCCGTATCCACGCGAGGTGGTAGTCGCTGTGCTCGACACCGCCGTCGATACGACTCATCCGGACCTCACCGAAAATCTTGTCGCAGGCTACGATTTTGTCTCCGGCGGCGGCGAGCCGGGTCACGGCTCGTATGCCGACCATGGCTCACATATGGCCGGGATAATCGGAGCGCGGACCGACAACGAAATCGGTATCGCCGGAGTGGGGTGGAATGTAATCCGTGTTATGCCGGTTGTTGTGCTCGATTCGGACGGATCAGGCGATCTCGGAACGCTCATCGACGGCTTGATGTTCGCCGCCGGACTCGCCGGGGACGGTGAGTCGAGTCCGGACCGGCCGGCGGCGGTCATAAGCCTGAGTCTGGGAGTCGAAGAATCGGGAATGACAAACGAGGAGGCCGTCCTCCTGGAGAGCGTGCTCGCAGACGTAACGGCGGAGGGCATCACGGTCGTCGCAGCGGCCGGGAATCAGGGGTGCGCGCCGATACTCTATCCGGCAGCCTATCCGACAACCGTCGCCGTCGGCTCGGCGAATCCGCCGAATGCCGAACGCGCCGGGTACTCCAACTGCGGCGACACGCTCGACCTCGTCGCACCGGGAGGAAGCGGTCTCTCCGATTCGTACCACGCTGTTTTCAGCCTTTCGACCGGTGGCGGCGAGTCGGAATACGGTTCGCGCACCGGAACCTCGGTCGCAACGGCGCACGTGTCCGGTGTGGCCGCGCTCCTGTACGCGGCATCGGAGAACATGAATCCGGGCTCGGCCCGAGCGATTCTGCGGGAGACCGCAACCCCGGCGGTCCACGCGGGCGACCATCCGAACGACGAATACGGGTGGGGGATGCTGAATGCCGGAAGCGCGGTGCGGCGGGCCTTGATCGCGCCCTACGGCCCGTATACCGGGGAGGTGACGGCCAGTGTCGGGACTTCGGTGGTTCAAGTTGCGGAGAGCGGTGCCGGTGTCGGCGAAGTCGAGTCTTCCGAGTCGAGGCGGCTCACCGAACCTCCCGAGGGAACCTACCGATCCGATCGAGTGCTCCTGGCGCTCGATCGCAGCTGGTATAGCACCGTGCCTCGCGATCTTCGGCGGACTCGTCTTCGCGCGATCTCCGGTGAGTACGGACTCGCCGGGATAGTCGATCGCGGACACCGCTTCCCGATCGCAATGCTCCCGGACGGTCACAAGCTCGATCGCTCACTCCTTTCCGCCCTACTCTCGGAACCGGAAATAGAGTCGGTATCGTATGACTTCTACACGAAGGTGATCGACCGCTGATGTTGCCGTGAAAGACCGACCCCGCCCGAAACGAGCGACTCCGATGCGCTCGACGCAGCCCGGCGATGACCGGTGCTCGGCACGCGGATCGCATACGCTTTTTCCGGAGCTCACCGGGGGGGCGAGAAGGGAACGGTTGCGCAGTGCACGAAACCGGGTGAGAATAGCTGCAAATATTATCGAGAACCGTGCGGTCAGCTCCGCTGTGTCTGCTGCATGTAGCTCCGGAGGCGCTGGAAACCGCATCGCCCCGGCCTGAGGAGACACCGGGATGGTGAGTGTTGCGGCGTTAACCGGCTTCTTTTCGTTTCTGCTCGGATATCTGGTCGTACGCGGAGATACCGCCTCCCGTGCTCGACAGGCGTTTCTGCTGATGTCGGTGTTCCTGGGAACTTGGGCCGTCATCGCAATGTTTGCCCATTCGACGGTCGATCTGGATGCCTTTCGACGCCTGTTTTTCGTTGGGTGGCTCCTCCAGTTGCTGCACTTCGGTGCGTTTCTGCACTTTGCGCTTGCCGTTACCGAACGAACCCCACGACGATATCGGCTTGTCTATTTCATCTACCTTCCGTGCGTGATCTCGGCGGCGCTGTTCCGGCTGCACAACGACTATCTGAGCGACTTTGCTCTGGTCAACGGGACGTGGCAATTTAACCACCACTACGGTTCTGCGGCGTTTTTCAGTATGCTGGTGATCTGGTTCGCCTATTACGTAGCGGCCGCCGTCGTCTATTTCAAGAGGGCGCGCGCCTCCGCCACCGTGCGGGAAAGGCGGGTATTCCGCGTACTCGGGGCGTCGGTGGTAATCCTGATGGTGATCACCTTCACGGAGGCCGTTATCGTGCCGCTTCTGTTTCGAGTCCCGTCGCAGGGAAGCGTGTTGCTGTTCAAGCTGCTGTGGCTGCTCTGTTTCGGCTATCTCGTTGATCGCTTCCACTTCCTCACTGCCCCGCCGCGGCTGGAAGAGATTGCGCTGACGGCTTTTCCCGGCTACGTTGTGGCGATCATCGACAATCGACGGACGGTGCAATGTGTGAATGAGGAGGCGTCGCTTCTGTTCGAGAGACCGAGTGAATCGTTACAGGGAGTCGCGCTCGACGACCTCTTCGGTGGCGGGACACAGCTGTGCGAGATGATCGATGCACGCAGCGGGAATCGCTCACCATCGGTATCGGTCGTTGTTGACCTGCGAAATCACGGGGTATCGAACGGGCTCCTCGACGTAAAGGCATCCGCGCTTCGAGACAAGGCGGGCAACCGTATCGGGTACGTGTTCGTCGGGCAGCAGGTGTCCGGCACCCAGCGCCCGGAGCTCATCGCGGGTATCACCCGTCGCGAAGCGGAGATCATCGAGCAGATCCTCGCCGGGCACACGAACGCCGCGATTGCCGAGCATTTGTTTATCTCGGAGCGAACGGTGAAGACGCATATCACCCATATTTTCGACAAACTCGGCATCGACAATCGTATCCAGCTCTACGGACTTCTCAGAGACAACCACTTCATTTCCAGCCACTGCGCCGATCGCCATCTTATCCGTATTCCGGCCGATAGATAGCGGAATCAAACGCAAAATACGACTGAGGTACGATGTGTGAAGGGCTTGCGTCACCCATAGTGTAGCAATGGAACGAGCTGCACGGGTTGTGATGGTTCACGACTGTCCATTGTTGTTTGAAGGGGTACGCGTGATCCTGTCCGGTGAACCGGGTGTCCGAGTCGTCGGTGAGGCCAGAAGCGCAACCGATGTCCTGGTGCTCTGTTCGGAAACCGCGCCGGACGTGGTGATCGCCGACCTCGGATCAAGCGAAACCGAAGCGCTGCGAGTGTTGAAACAGATCAAGGAGCTGTGTGCAGACGCACGCATCGTCGTTCTGGCCCCAGGCTGTGGACCACAGCGCATACGGGCGGCGGCGGCTACCGGAGCCGAGGGCTTCGTGTCTAGAAACGCCGCCGGCGATCATCTGGTGGCGGCGGTACGGGCCGTGCTTCGAGGACAGTGCTACGTCGATCCGGAACTGGCGGGCGCGCTCATCAGCAGTGTTGCCACGATCTCTGAAGAGGTGTTTCCATGTACGGATAGCGGATACGCTTCGCTGACGGCTCGGGAGCGGGAGGTTCTCCGCCTTCTGGCACACGGCATGAACAACAAATCGATCGCATGCGAACTGCGAATAAGCTACAAAACGGTACAGACCCATCATCTTCGCATCATGCGCAAACTCGATCTGCATGACACGGTCGACCTGATTCGATACGCGGCGGCGATCGGCCTGATCGAAGTGGAGCAGTGGGTCGCTGTCTGAGCAGCCACACAACAGGTAAGCTCGAGATGCGCTCGCCCGAACCGCTATGAGGGCGCCGCAATGGGCGGGTAGCCCTTCTCTTGTACCACAGAGTCCTTATATGGCGTCGTCAAGATCGGGTTCCGGGACGTGTTCCGGCAGGGGGCTTAAGACCTTCCTGCCGATTCACTCCCCAGGATACCATCGAATGTGGCTAAAAGGCTCGAACAGCGCGTACTCTGTACTCCATAGATTTGTCGAGCGGGAACTGAAACCCATCGCCGAAGTACTGGAAATAGGCCATATCCGAGTCCAACTCGGAGGAACTCCAATACCCGGCGTCAGTGAAATCGCCTAACCCTTCAAGATGAAGGTTCTCGTATATCAGATTCAGCTCCTCCTTGGACGGCAGGAACCAGTCATCCACCGGCGAAAAACCTGGAAGAAGAAGCGATAGGCTGAGATCTGCACACCGTCTTGCCGCATACCCGCCATCGCCGAGTTCAGCGAGGATTGCTTCCGTGTTTGCCCGTCCGGTTCCGATGGAAGTTCCCTGCGCAGATGGACCGACCTCCGTGCCGAATCCGCCCCAAACGATCCCCGTCCATTCGGTCGATACATGAGCAACCTCGAGGTAGCGCCAGTCGTCGGTGTATTCCCCCTTGTCATAGAACACGATCCCGAACAACCTGAGGTCGCCTATCTGATGGACCGGCGTCCACTTCGCGTACAGTGTGAGATCCGCATCCGTCGTGTAGATGGCACCTGAATAGTAGTCGGTACCGGTTCCGTCAGCTGCGGTGTTCCACCCGGTGAAGTTATCTCCCCTCCGCTGAAGATTTCCGTCGTTGTCTGCAAGCGTCAGGTCCTCACCATGAGTCTTCGTCTGCGCAGAAGGTGCGGCTCCATCGGTGGCGCCATTGGCGTCGTAGGTTACCGTGTAGGGACCGGGATCATCCTCCGTATCGAATCCGGACTCAGTATCCGTTGCCGAGGTCACGTCCGCCCCCAGTACATCCGCGCTTTCGCACCCGCTCAGCGCCACGAGCACGGTTACCACAGCGAGTGTCACTATCGAACACCGCCACCAATGTCTCTGTCTTGCCTGTCTCATACCCGCCTCCTGTCCTCTATGGCTCAGGTGTGGTGGGCCGGCTGCACGGCCTGCATTCTTCCACTCGACCCAACTCTTTCCCATTCGTTCCACCCTGACGTGACCGTCACGGTACGTACCCCATCTGTCCAATGGTGTGGGCGGTTATCTCGAGGTTCCGGGTCTCACCGGTCCGCAACGTGAATGGCTCGGAAATACCGACAACTCCGCCGTCGCCGAAGGCTGCGTCAAGGTCCCGGTTCTCTACAATGGTGGCTATGAGCTGGAAACGAAGGCCCGGGAGAACAGCGCTGACGAGCAGGAACTCTCCCGAAGGATTGAGTAGTTCTCGTGGATCATCCGAACCGCTGTCCCCAGTTGATACCGGTCGAACTACTCTTTCCCGCACACTTTCCTCGTACCATGCGTTAATCAACCCCGGCGAGATGAAATCCTCGAATCCTCCGGTACCCAGGAGATGGTCGATCGAGATTTCCTCACCGATCGGGACGGCTACGAGCTCGAAGAAGGTGTTAAAGTCCTCAGCTAAGATCAGTGAGTTCCCCTCGACATCATAGAGGTCCAGGGTTCCCAGGGCAGTCTGCGACAACTGGATCTCAAGCGTTGTCGAGTCACCCGCAGCTATCTCGAACGTCTCACTTGAGAACCCGATATGACTGAGAAACTCGATATTCTCCGCATATTGGGACCGGTCATTCGAGACACCGAGCGGACCCAACTCCAGCGCGCCGAGGCGGTTGTCGTGGGCTCCAAGCCGTTCCAGCACGACAGTGTAGGGCGTATTGACCGGAATGCCTGCTATAGTGAGGGTTCCCACGTGGCCGCTCATGGTGAAGGTATGCTCTATCGCGCCTGCTACCGAAGCTGGAGAGAGCTGTTGCAGCCCATTTCCATAACTCAAACCGCCGAACTGGCCCCCTTGTTCGCTTATATGTGTGAGTACCGAGTTTCCTTCGTAGAAGCGTACCCGAATCTCCGATTGAGGAGTGAGATCAAAGGCCTGCATAGTTAGCGTCGCCGTCGCTTCGCGGCCCTGCGGTTGCCAGTGACAGTTTCCGAGAAGCACTGCTGCCAAGAGCATTGCCGCTGTCACGGCGATACTCACTGCATACCGGACAACCGGTGGATGGCCCCTCTCTTTGCCGGCGTCGCGCCCCCGGCCTTCAACCGCCGTAAGACCCGGAGTAGCCCGGTTGAACCCGAGACTCGAAGAACGCGATAGTTCCACTTCCGGCACTCCCGTCGCCATACAAGTATTCTTTGAGCAGTGCGATCGGAAAGCAATGAGCAAGATGCTGATTACAGTAGGACATTTGCGTAGCTGCCCCGAGCCGGAGTGCCCATTGTCCGCACAACAGTGTGAATGCCCAGCGCGAAGAGCGCCGACAACGGGCTCAAAATACGACTGAGGTACGATGCGCGGGGCGGTTCTGGACAGCCCCGGGCAAAGATCGCCTGTTATGTGGAGTATTCCGCGTGGGGCCGTTCCGGAGCTGAGATCGCGCGCTTCGTCTTACCGACCGGGAACGCGAGGCATTCTCCCTGCTCGCCGAGTGTATCATCAACAAGAACATCGCTTTCGGCCTCGGCACTAGCAATAGGGCCACCGGAACACTGCACCTTCACAACTGCCTCGAGCTGGGTCTGTGCGAATTGATGGATCTCGTGCGGCATGCCGGGCGGCCGGAGGAAGGCTCCACGACCAGACAGCTACCCGAACTGCCGATAGACACCGAATACCCCAACCGGCAGAGCAGTACAGAGAGACGCCCTCCCATCCTCTGCCGGCCGCATTCTATCGGTAGACTATCAATCGAACCAGAGGCTATCGGTAACTGGTCCTTGATAGTAGAACGTTGCCCATCTGTGGTCGAAATCTCCATGAGGATGATCCAGCTCAACTTCACCACTGACGGTGTAGGTTGTGCCGCTTATCGAGATCGTGAGTTCGCCTCCTACCAGATATGCGTGCTTATCCCAATCTTCGGGGATAAACTCATAGTCGAGGGCGATAAATGAATCATCCGAGAACGTGTTTGGATCGTCGTCGGGATCGGGATCCGACTCGTACGTGAAATCGCCTGCAGTAACCGAATCCTCCGGAAAAACCAATTCAAACCAGAGCATTGTCCCCGTGCCGGTATGCCCGCTTTCTGTCATCGTCAGTCCGTCGCACACCAAATGCATGTCGATCTGGCGGTTTTCCACATGCTCGAAGTAGAGCTTACTCAGGACGTACTCGTCCGCTCCTATTTCAAGCCAACCCTCACCGGTCGGTTGTGTGGCGTCACGCTGGATGTCGTCATCGTCATTGGGACCGACAGTGTTGTCACACGCAAGAACCGCCATCGTCGCGAATGTAACCAGCGCGGCGAACACGAACATGGGCAGACTAAAAGGGTTTTTCCGTTTCATGCTCAGTCCTCTCCAGTGTCGAAATAAGCGAGGTCTCCGTGGACCTCGATCTATTGTTCTGTGCGGTGCTCGGTCACGCAATTGGCGAATGTCGCATCCACGTAAGAGAAACTCTGATAGCCGATGTGCTGGTGTTTGCGAGACAGGTAGAGGGACTTGTTGCCGTCGCACGGCGGTGTGTGACGCAGCCGTCGGGTGGGAGCGGTGCTACAATCGAACTGTTGGGTATGGGTCCGCAAATTGCAAGGTTACCGGAAGGAGGATAGTGGTATGCGTCCGAATACGGTTCGGCTGGAGGATTCGGTTGGCAGGGTGGTGGAGAGTCCGTCGGAGGACGCGGTCCGTGGGAGCGTCGGGGCGATCGGGTCCTCTGTCGATCACTGCATTCTGGACCTCGGAGAGGCGGGATTCGTGCAGGCGGCGGGATCGTCCGGTGCGCTCATCGTCGAGTATCGTGACGGCTCCGGTATGTACTCGAGCTCGGGGGCGAATCTCGATACGGCCGCGGTGCAGCGGATTTTCGTCGATGCGATGAACGGCCGCACCGAGTGGAAACGTGAGTTTTCCTTCGAGCCGGTCGCGACAGGTGGCGGAACCGGAGATCGTGCGGCGACGGACGCCGGCGGCGGCGGCGGGATTCTCTCGGCGTTCGGGGGCGGCGGTCTCGGTGTCGGTCGGCGCGCGGGGCGTCGTGCGCCGGGAGCGCGTGGCGGGGTCGGTGTCGGGGGCAGGCGCGTGCGAGGGGGATCTCTGAGTAACGAGGTAGCTCGCACGGTAGGTTCTGAGGCACGCTTCGGACTTCGCCGGTTCATTCGCCGCATCATCCGCAATCTCGTGCGCGGCCGGGTACGGTAGTCGCTGAGCGAGCCGGTGGTGTGGGGCTTATCGTGTCCCGGTTCAAAAGGGCCTGCCTCTTCGAGCCTGGGCTTGCGCGGCTCCGGCAGGTCGCCGCCACTTGATCGCCGGCGCGTACTCAGTCGATATTATCCGTGTTGGGAGGACGCCTGCGTTCGGGAGGCATTGCGATCGTGGGAGTCGAGCTTGCTTCGGCGCCGCCGGCGGACGGCCACGCGGGCGTATACGAGAACATCCAACGGACGCTCGGCCGGAGCTTCTCCTGGTCGGAGCACCGGGACGGCGTCCTCGTCGATGAGTCCGGCGAGTGGTGGAGCGACCGCGAAACCGGGGCGCTACTCGAACGGCGCGGGCGACTGCGCCTGCTGCACCTTTTCGGGACGCCGTACGAGCGCGGACTCGGCCACGGGCGGCTGCTCCGCGAGACGATCGCCGAACGGAAGGTGGCGGAGTTCTACGGCGACTTCCTCTACGATCTTTTCCTCCGGTCGGATGCGCTGCGATTTCTGCCGCAGTCGGTTCGCAGGCACATCGGGCGGTTTCTCGAATCCTTCTACTACGCGCCGCTCGTGCGACGCCTTCCCCGCGAAATCGTCGAGGAGCTCGAAGGGATTTCCGACGGTTCGGGATGCGATAGGCGGCAGGCGCTGCGCGCGATTCTTGCCCCCGACATTATGGAAACGCTCGCGGCGAGCTTTCTCAACTGGGGCCCGTCGCTCGGCAACTACTACCTCGGAGCGTGCAGCGCGTTCTACGTGAACGGAGCGGCGACCAGGCGGGGGGCCGCGCTCCTCGCGCGGAATATGGACTTCCCCGGCACGATCGCGTGGGATCCGCTGGTTGTCCTTAATCATCCTACCGAGCAGGCGACATTCATCGGGTCGAGCCGGCCGATGCGCAAACCGGCGTACGCGTATGTCACCGCGGCCGGCTTCCCCGGCTACGGGCTGACCGGCTTCTCCGAGCACGGCATCGCGATGTCGACCCACGTCTGCATCTCGCGGAATGTCTCGCTGCGCGGCATACCATCACTCATCTACAACCACTATCTCTTCACCCGATCGCGGTCGCTGGATGATGTGGAAGCTCTCGCGACCGGCCGCCGGCATGGCCGACGCCTGCGCTGCGCCTCGCCGCACACCGCGCTTTTCGCCGACGGCTCGGATGTGCTCGCCCTCGAGGTCGACAGCAAGCGCGCGGTGGCACGTCGGGCCGGCGATGAGGGGGTGTACGTGCAGACGAACCATTTCATCCACCCGAGGTTGAAGCTGCAGGAGATCGCCTATCCGCTCGAACGCGAGCATACGATCGGCAGGCACAAGTACATAACCGACGCCGTGCAGGCCAACTACGGGCAGATCGACCGGCAGCGAGCTGTCGACATCATCTCATCCGGGACCGATCCGGCAGGGAAACGGCGGCCGATCGGCGCGCTGCCGGCGCAGATCAACACGCTGACCAGTGTGGTGTTCGAACCGACGACCGGCAACGCGTGGATGGCCGAGGAACGCCCGCCGGCGGTGTGTTACGGCCGGTACCCGGGCTTCAATTTCCACGATGAGATGGCCGGACTCGGTCGGCGGACACAGTTGCCGGCGTTGGCTGCATCGGGCCGGCCGCTCTTCGGGAGGGACGGTCGCGTTTCGCAGAAGCGACAGTACGAGCAGAATATGCTGGTACGGCGATCGCTCGCACGCATAGATCTCGCTCAGAGCAGGCTGAATTTCGGTCGGGTCGAACAGGCGTTGCGACAGGTTGCCGAGGCGAAGCAGGTATTTCCGTGCGCCGAATACGAGTACCTCGAAGCGCTGCTGCACATGAAAGACGGCGATTTCCGTTCCGCACTGACATTGATGAACGAGCTGCGCGCGAAGCACGATTATTCCCCGATGCAGCAGATGGCGCTCGATCTCTGGCGGGCCCGCTGCTGCGATATGCTCGATCGGCGCGAGGATGCGCGGCGGCTCTACCGTACGCTCATTCGCAACAGCAACGTTCCGCGCTACTTCAAGGACGCCGCCCGACGCGGCCTTCGCAGGAGGTTTCGCCCTGCCGATCTCCCGAAAACCATAACCCTCGACCGTCTCGGTCCGCTGGAGTTCTGAGGGAAGTCGCCGCCCCTACACGAGCACGAGCACGCCGAGCACCGAGAGACTCCCGGTAAGGAAGAGAAAAGGGGTGTCCCAGGTGTGTGGAGACCACGCCTCGGCGAGGGTTGTCACTGTCGGCACTACGATGAGCGCGGCGATAAGCTGCCCGCCGGTGAAATACGATGCGAAGAACAGCACGACACCGACGGCGCTCGCGAAGACGCATGCGCTGCCTTCGATGCTCCTTGTGTAGGTGCGGGTCGTGCCGAGGGCGGTTACGCGGTAGGTGTGACGTCCGAAACGCACGCCGACCGGTTCGGCGAGTCCGTCGCCGACGGCGTTTATGAGCACCGGAATCATGACCAGGTCGGCGGCCTCGAGTGCGTCGAGTATGAGAAGCAGCGGTGCGAGCACGATGTAGCCGGCGACGATCTGGGTGATGAGCCAGACCATCGTGTTGGGACGATCCTCCGGCCGGTCGAACGAGCGGAAGGCGGTCGCGAAGAACGGAATACGGCGGCGTACCGGTGCGGTCATCAGCAATATCGCAAAAAGCAGCGTTGCGCTGCTGACAACCGCGGTGGCGAGCGTGCGCTCGTACTCGATGAGGAGGGTGAGCAGCATGGGGATGAAAAAGAGGGCAAAGTGGTTGATCTTGCGGGTGTAGTTCACCCGCACGTGGCAGTGTATGACCAGCTGCGCGCTGAGCCAGGAGACGGTGTACAGCGATACGACTTTCAGCACCTCGCCGATCCAGAACGGGGCGCCGGCAAGCGGTGCGGCGGTATCTGCGATTGTGACGGGCATGGCGAAATCCGGACCTCACCCTACACCGCAGCGGTCGGGCCGTCGAGCCGACGTGCGAAAAAGTGCAAGAGACATTTCTTGACACAATCTTCCACGGCCTTTTCCTGACATTTGATACGTGCGCGGCATACTTGCTCATAGAAACAGCAGACACCCGGAGCCGGTAAGACGCTACGAAACAATCAATCGGCTCGGGTGGAGGAGGACATTATGAAAGTGAAACATCTTGTCGCTGTTTTTGCATTATCCGCGCTTGTTCTCGCACCGCTCGGTGCGCAGGAGCAGCCGGGAGAGGCCGATGACGAGACGGCGCTGGACGCGATAGCCGAGCACGAGGAAACTTCGGCGGCGTACGATCTGTTCGCCGAAGCGTTCGCCGACGTGCTCGACGGTGAAACGAATCTCGCGCTCTTCGCACCGGCCGACGATGCGCTGGACGGCATCGAGGCTGCCGATCTCTCTCCGGAGGAGCTTCAGGAGCTGTTCAACAGCCACGTCGCATTCGGAATTGCGTCACATGAGCCGATCGAGTTCATTGAATGGTTCGCAACCGCCGATGAGACTGAAGTCGACGTCGAGCAGGAAGACGACGAGGTCGTCCTGAACGGAGAGGTGGAAATCGAGGACGCGATAGCTGTCGAGAACGGCATCGTTTACGTTGTAAGCGATTCCCTCGATTGATTTGGACAACAAAACCGGCCGCCGGTCACTATCCGGCGGCCGCGCACCGTATAAGCTCGCCGTAGAGCCGGCGTGCGGCAATCAGCTCGGAAAGCTCCACGAACTCCGCGCCGGTGTGTGCTACCTCGAGTGACCCCGGTCCGCAGACGACCGTCGGCATACCGGCGGCTGCGTAGATCGGTGCGTCCGAGTGGGAGGGGAATCGACCCGGCTTCCACGGTCGGCCGATCAGTTGCAGCGCGCTTCGAAGCGCCTCGATGGACCGATCTCCCGGTTGCAGACGAAAGCCCGCGCTAAAAAAGGTTTGCATCCACTCGTAATCCCGGCCCGGCCGGCGCTGTTCGGCAAAGCGCGCCGAATCTGAGACGACCCGTTCGATCTCGGTTTCGGCGGTTTCGGGGCCGGCATGCACATCAACCTGTACTTCGCAGAAATCGGGTACGAGAAACTCCTCGGTTCCGCCACGGATCGATCGCGGGTTGAGGACGAGAGAGTCGTGTGAGGCCATGCGCGATTCGATCTCGTCGATCCAGTCGATCATGGCGGAGATGGCATTCGCACCCCGGCCCGGCAGCGCTGCGTGTGCGGTTGTACCACCGGTTCGAAGTATGCCCTCGTAGTAGGACACGTGCTCGGTGCACGGGCTCAGTCGCGTCGGCTCGCCGACGACGACCAGCGGGGGCGGTGCGGAGCCGTACCCCGGTGCAGACGTCAGCTCGGAGACGGCGGCCGCCGCTCCGTCGCCGTATTCCTCTTCTCCCACGAGCAGATGTACGGCGAAGCCGCGGCCGAGCGCACTTGCAGCGGTGGCCGACGCTACGTCGGCTGCCGCCAGCAGCATCGCCGCGCAGGCGCCCTTCATGTCGACCGCTCCGAGCCCGGCCAGTCTGCCGTTTTCGAGTCGCGCGATCGCCTCGGCGGGCCCGCCGCCGGGTACCGTATCGATGTGCCCGACGAGGAGCAGCGCCGGAGGCTGCGGGCCCACTTCGATAATCAGGTTGTATCCGGCTACTCCGTCGGCAGACAGGTCGCGGGCGGAGGATCGCACCGTCTGGCGTCGTACCGGCAGAGAGCGTTCGGCCGCCGCCGCTTCGAGAAAGTCGACGGCCGGCGACTCGTGGTAGGTCGGGCTGTATATCCCGATAGCGCGTGCGGCAATGTCGACGAGCTCGCGGTCGCCGGCATCGAGCGACGCGCGCTGCCTCTCCTCGCTCAACTTCGCCCCCGAGGCGGAGAATCGTCATCGGCGAGCGGTGACCCGGCGACCGCATCCGCCTTCGTGCGTTTGAGCGCCGATTCGGCGGTGCCGCCCCACGATATTCGGACTACCTTCCCGTCCCGAAGGCGGAATCGCCGTCGCACCTCTCCGTCGGAGAGTTCGGTGACCACCTCGCCGTCGTAGTGCAGCTCGACATCACTTACCTCGCCCGAGCCTTCGTCGAGGGAGAAGAAGTGTTCGATCCCTTCTCGCAGCAGAATCGGGTACGTGCAGCTCGGCCAGGTGCCCTCCGGCACGCTGTACCAGCGTGCGTCACCGATTCGGAACTTCGACGGGCGGCCGTGTTGCAGTGCAACGCGAAAGGTATTCCGTTCGACCTGCCCGTCGATCGCGAGAACTGCGCTCTGGTAGATCTCATCTTCGCTCTCCGAGCATTCGAAGTAGCCGACCGCTTCTCCCTTGATCCGAAAGTCGTAGTAGTCCATTTTCACCTCAGAACAGCTTGACGCGGTAGAAGTACTCCTTCAGGTATTCTTCGTTGCGAGCGTCGCCGTCGGGGTTGTTCGCGCTGACCCACACGGGTGCCTTTTCGCCGGCAGCCAGTATCGCCTTTATCGCCTCTATCTCTATGCGCCGGACGATGTACCCGTCGGTAATTGTCGAAATCGGGGCGATCGAGCTGTCCATACCCGGCAGGTTCATGACACAGTCGCCGACCGGATTGTAATCGTCTATGAAGAGGTCGACAATGTCTTTGAGATTCTTCTTGCTCGGATGGCGGACCGCCGAGTCCTCCGAGAGCTGCTCCTGCCACGGCGATCCGGCCACGCCGATGCTCTTCGCCCCGCGTTTGCGGCATTCCAGAGCGGCATCAATGGTCAGCGCGTTGACGCCGACGTTGTTGAAAATGAGCACCAGGTCGCCGTCGGCGATTCGGTGATAGTCGAAGAGCGCGGTCATATAACCGGGAACCCGCTCGGTGAGCACGCTCTTGAAGCCGCCGGTCAACGTCGAGGTGCTGACATCCATCAACGCGCTGATCGGTACCAGACCGCCGGCACGGCAGAACATGTCCATCGGTGGAACCCAGCTGTGCCCGCCGCATCCGACGACGTACACGATCTCGTCGGCCAACACCTTTTCGGCGATCATGCCGCCGGCGGACTCGAGATTTGCCGCCTCGCGCCGTTCGATCTCTTCGAGAAACTCCTTGCAGATGTCGAGAAACTCTTTGCCCGACGTCGGATAGTTCGATGGGAAGTCACTCATAATTGCCTGCCTCCGTTTTTCTGTGAGATTTGAAAGTGACCTTCATCCTAACACGGTCGTTGCGCTTGACGGAGGGGTGAAAGGGCTATCTAGTGAAAGGATGAAGTACACTACCGTGCGTGATCGGATTGTTCGCGCGCTCCTTCCCGGGGTGTTTCTCATGCTCGCCGTGGCAGCATCGGCGCAGCAGGAGCCGTTCACCTCCGGGGAGCTCGACCGGTTTATCGGCGACTGGCCGGATTTCGTCGACCTGAGCGAGGCGCGCGGGGAGGCAATTCAAGCGGAGGATTTCTCCGACTTCTCCTCGGTGTATACATACACCAGTGATATGGAGCAGTTTCTCGAACAGCGTGGATGGAGCGTAGATCGCTTTTTCTACGTAGCCACGCAGACATCCACTGGACTGATGGCGCTCGATCTTTCGGCGCAGATGCCCGGTATGATCCAGGAACTGGAGCGCCAGCGGGATCAGATTCGAGAGACGCCCTATTTCACGCCCGAGCAGAAAGACGAGATGATCGCCGGACTCGATGAGGCGATCGCCGAGTGGAGTCAGGTTGAGTTCGGTGATAAGATGCCGGCATCGGAGATGCAGTTGATCTCGGCGCGACGCGACGAGCTGCGCGCTGCGTTCGAGTGGGAGTGAGGCCCGGCATATCTCGTCCCGGACGGGAGAATGGTATAGATGAGAATACTCAAAGAAGGTAGCCACGGCGGATTTACGCGCGACAGCGAAGCCGCCGATGCGGTAGCAGGCATGCTCGACGAGCTCGAGCGTAACGGTATGGATGCCGTTCGCAAGTACAGCGAACGATTCGACGGTTGGAGCCCCGATTCGTTCGAGCTCTCGCGCAGTGAGATAGATGCTGCGATCGCGAAATGCTCGAAGCAGCAGATCGAAGATACCGAGTATTGCCAGGAGAACGTGCGTCGGTTCGCGCAGGCGCAACTGGAGACGTTGCAGCCGCTGGAGTCGGAGATACGACCCGGGGTAACGCTCGGGCACAAGCATATCCCCGTAGACACCGTCGGAAGCTACATCCCCGGCGGACGCTATCCGATGTTCGGCTCGGCGCAGATGAGCATTATCCCGGCACGGGTCGCGGGTGTACGCGAAATCGTCGCCTGTACTCCGCCGGTGAAGGGCGAGGGGCCGTATCCGGCGACGATCCACGCAATGGCTGCCGCCGGCGCGGACCGGATCTTCGTGCTCGGCGGTGTGCAGGCGTTCGCGCTTATGGCGTTCGGCTTCGCCGAAGTGCCGCCGGCCGATATTCTCTGTGGCGCCGGCAACAAGTACGTGGTCGAGGCCAAGCGCCGGCTCTATGGACAGTGCGGGATCGATATTCTCGCCGGCCCGACCGAAATCGCCGTCATTGCCGATGATAATGCCGATGCACAGATCGTGGCGGCGGATATCCTCGGACAGGCCGAACACGATCCGGCCAGCGGACAGCTCCTGGTGTGCTTCAGCGAGCGGATGGCCGGGGCGGTTCTCGAGGAGATGGAACGGCAGCTTCCGCAGCTTCCCACCGCCGAGATCGCTCGTGCCTCCTGGAGCGAGAACGGCATCGTCTGCATCGCCGATTCGGCGGAGGAGGCGATTGCGATAAGCGACGACTACGCACCGGAACATCTCGAACTTCTCGTAGCTGACCCCGACTACTATCTCGGGCGACTTCGCAACTACGGATCGCTGTTCATGGGAGAGGAGACGACCGTCGCCTACGGCGACAAGAGCATCGGCACCAACCATATCCTGCCTACCTCGCGGTCGGCTCGCTATACCGGCGGGTTGTGGGTCGGTAAGTTTCTGAAGACGGTGACCTATCAGCGCATGACCCCCGAGGCGAGCGCCGACATCGCCGGCGTATGCGCGCGCCAATGCCGCGCTGAAGGGATGATTGCCCACGCGGTCACCGCCGAAATGCGCGAGCGGAAGTACCGGGGAACCTGACGCGGCGAACCGTGGGACGAACGGGAGGATTGGAACTATGAACCATGAAGGCCGGGTTATGACCGTGACCGGTGCGGTGGAGTCGAACGATCTCGGGTTCACCCTGCCGCACGAGCACATCCTCGTCGATTTCGTCGGCGCCGACGAAACGGGACCCCACCGCTACGATGCCGATGATGTGATCGGAACGATGGCTCCACCGCTCGCCGAGTTAGTGGAGATGGGGGTGAATGCGTTCGTCGATTGCACTCCGATGTATCTGGCCCGCGATCCTGCGATCCTGAAGACGCTGTCCGAGAAAACGGGACTTAAGATCGTCACGAACACCGGCCAGTACAAACCGCCGTACCTTCCGAAGCAGACGTTCGAGATCGATGCTGAAGCGCTCGCCTCTCAGTGGATCGCCGAGTGGCGCGACGGCATCAACGGCACCGGAGTGCACCCCGGCTTTATCAAGACCGCGGTAGACCCCGGCCCGCTGCCGGAGGT
>PUOG01000205.1 GCA_003552745.1 Spirochaetaceae bacterium | reverse complement strand
TTCGCCAGACTCGGACGCTTGCCTTCCGAATCGCGATTAACCTGGGAAAGTGCAACGATCGGGATTCTAAGCTCGCGCGCGAGCGCCTTCAAGCTGCGCGACACTTCGGCGATCTGCTCGTGACGCGGTACGTCGTAATTCTCCGAGCCGATGAGTGAAATGTAATCCACGAAGATGATCTTCACATCCCCTTGCTGCTTCATCCGGCGCGCTTGAGCACGGAGGTCGAGCAACTTCATATTGGGTGTGTCGGCGATATACAAGGGAGCTTCGTAGATGAGGCCGGCGGATTCTACAAGATGCGCGAAGTCCGCCGGTCGCAGCATGCCGGTACGAATACGCTGACTCGAGATCCGCGCCTCACTGGAGACAAGCCGCTGCATTATTGCCATGTCACTCATTTCGAGAGTGAAGAAGCCTGTGGGAGTACCGTGTTGAATCGCGATATTTGCCGCCATGCTCAGCGCGAGAGCCGTCTTTCCGATCGACGGGCGAGCTCCGATGACAATGAACTCGCTCTCCTGAAATCCACTGGTCATCTTGTCGAGCGCCGGGAAGCCTGACGGAACGCCGGTATAGTCGTCCTTGCTTCGATAGAGGCGTTCGATCGCATCGATCGTTCGCTGGATGATCTCGCGTGCCGGCTTGTACCCTTCAGTCTGGCTCTCGTCGGTAATTTCGAAGATCTGCTGTTCGGCCTCTTCGATGATTACGCGCGTCTCCTGCTGTTCGTCGAATGCGCTGCCCGCCAGTGATTCCGAAATACGGAGCAACCGTCGACGCACGCTGGCGTTTCGGACGATTCGCGCATAGTACTCAACATTCGCCGCGGTAGGCACCGCGGTTGTGAGGTTGGCGATGTATCCGGCGCCCCCGACACTCTCGAGCTCACCGCGAGATCGAAGCTCGTCGGTCACGGTGATCAGATCGGGTGTTTCCGAACGATCGCTCAGCGCGACAACACACTCGAAAACCCGTGCGTTCGCCTGACGATAGAAATCGCGGGCTCGAATGTAGGGGAGGACGCGGTTCAACGCGTCGGCGTCGAGCATCAGCGCGCCGAGCACCGCAATTTCGGCTTCTTCGTTATAGGGCGGAATCCGCCCCTTCACCTCCGCCATTCTTCCGCTTTGTCAGCTGTCGTCTTGCTCGGTCTCGTCGATATTCTCATGAGTTGAAGCGGTCGTGGATGAATCGTTGGGCGTCTCCGCAGTCTCCGGCTCGGCGGTCGACTCCTTCGGCGCCTCTTCGGTCACCTTGCTGCCACCGATCGGGGTGACGTTCACCGTCAGCGTCGCTTCCTCGTCGCCGTAGAGCCTGACCGTTACCTTATGCGTGCCGACGCTCTTGATGGTCTTCTCCGGCACGTCGATCTGCCGCCGTGCGATCTCGAGTCCCATCTGTTCGAGTCGCTCGGAAATGCCTGCGCTCGACAACGAACCGAACAGCCTGCCGTTTTCGCCTGCCGGCATCTCGAAGACAAGCGGCTCGGCTTCGATTCGTTCGCGACTCGACTGTGCCGCTTTCCGCTTCTGCTCCTTTCGCTGCTCGATCTCCTGTCGCCTCGACTCGAGATAGGCACGATTCCTTCTGTTATCGAGGAGGACGAGATTACGAGGAAGCAGGTAGTTGCGAGCGTACCCGGGCTTCACCTCGCAGACGTCACCTTCTTCTCCGAGGTTTTCGATATCCGCGTTTAAAATGACCTTCATTCATCTACTCCTGTTCAGTTCAAATGTATGCCGTCTATCCGCCGATCCCACGGTCACGGCGACGCATCCAGTGTTCTATTACGCCGAGTATCGGCAGCCCGATACTGACCAGCCCTCCGGTGAGTGGGATCAGGAACAGCGCTATGAGACCGAGCGGCACCAACGCTCGGCGTCCCGGCCTCGAACCACCGGCACCGATCAGATACTGAAGCAACCCGACTGCTTGCGCCGCGAAAATCGCCGCGGTGAAAACGAGCAGGTTCCACCCCAGGTACCCGGCGGGAGAGAAGCCGAACGTGCTTTCCAGGACAATACCGGCGAGACCGATCAGCAGAGCGAACGGCAGCCAATGCGGCGTACGATAAAGCTCGAGCATGCGATCACCGATACTCCGCGACAAGCGTGCACCGAGGATATAGTTCACGCCTATCATGATCGTGAAACCGCCGGCGAACGTCCGCATCCACAATGCCGCGAACAGTTCGGCCGGATCGCTGACGCCGAACATCTCCTCGAACCCCGCACCGCCGGAAAAACCGGAGATCGCCTCCTCGGCTGCTGCGAACTGTGCGGCAAGCTGACTTCGAAACGCCTCGCTTTCGGTCAGTACCGAAACCGACGGGAGCGAAATCAGTCCCGCGACCGCCCCGGCCACCGCAAGCGCAGCCGTCTTTCCTGAGCGCACCGGTAGCTCGTTCGTGATCCATAGCGCAACGATCAGCCCGATCGGCACAAGACCGTCATACAGCGCGACAGATCTGAGCTCACTCGGTGCGGCGACTGAACGCCACGCGACAATAGCACCAATCAAAATGATGGTAACGACACAGCCGGTCGCGAAATGTCTCCGGTCAGTCTTCCCTCGCAGAAACTGAAGAGGCGCCGGGAAAATGAGGAAGAAAGCCCCGGTTTGGAAGATCAGGGTGGAAAGCAGGGAGAGCGCCCCAACGGCCACCCAATCGGTCTTTCGCGACGACATTGCATCAACCTTGCGCCTT
>PUOG01000031.1 GCA_003552745.1 Spirochaetaceae bacterium | reverse complement strand
GTGCCCAACCGGATGCGTACCCAACGAGATGTGTGTCCGAACCGTTGTTCTCCCCTGTTTTTGCGGCGCAAATCCGAAGATAATCGTCGGCTATGAGCAGTCACCCCTTGCTCGAAAGCGCCGAGCACCATCTGAGGAGCTTCTGCTCGGTGCAACCCAACCGCAGAACCGGTTCGCCGGGAAATCGCGAGGCAACCGGATACTTCGAGCAGGTAGTGCGTTCGCTCGGCTTCGTGCCGGAGAGTGCCGAGATTCCGTGTCTCGACTGGAGTTGCCGAGGGTGCTCCCTCACCGGCGCCGGCATCGAATACCCTATCGAAGCGAGCCCCTATTCGATCGGCTGCGACATCGATGCGCCGCTCGTAACCGCCGCCACGCGAGAGGAGCTCGAATCGCGCGATTGCTCGAACCGTATTCTGCTTCTCACCGGAGCACTCACCGCCGAGCAACTGATGCCGAAGAATTTCACGTTCTACAACCCGGACCATCACCGCAAGCTATATGAGCTACTCGAGCGGAAACGCCCGCAAGCGATCATCGCCGCGACTCGGCGGAATCCGGAAAGCGCCGGAGCGCTCTATCCCTTCCCGTTTATCAACGACGGCGATTTGACCATTCCGTGCGCACACTGCACCGAAGAGACCGGGGCGCGAATCGCCCCCGGCGGCGACGCTTCCTTCCGGCTCACGATCGATGCCGAGCGGCGCGAGAGCAGCGCATCGAATGTGATCATTCGCACCGACCACGGGACACCGATGAGAACGGTGGTCACCGCGCACATCGATGCCTACGAGAATACACCCGGGGCGACCGATAATGCGGCCGGCACAGTTGTCCTGTTGCTGCTCGCCGAGTTGCTCGCTGCCGGCCACCGTGGCGGGGCCGTCGAGATAGCAGCATTGAACGGTGAAGACCACTACAGCGCTGCCGGTCAGAAAGACTATCTCTCGCGCTACGGCGATACAATGAAAAACACGCGTCTGGTTATCAACATCGACGGCGCCGGCTACCGGGCGGGAGCAACCGCGTACTCGTTCTACGACTGCCCGACCGACATCCGGGAAGCGGCTGTGTCCTCGTTCACCGGCTTCGGAGGGCTTATCGAGGGCCCGCAATGGTTCGCCGGTGACCACTCGATCTTTCTACAGCACGGGGTGCCCGCTATTGCCGTTACCTCCGAGCGAGTGGCAGAGCTCGTTTCACGCATCGCACACACTCCCGAGGACCGACCGGAGATCGTAGATTGCCGGAAGCTCGTCGAAATTGCCGAGGCGCTCGCCGAGTTGCTGTCGAAGCTTGGGTGATGCTTTTCTCTCGGCCGAAGGGTTGCCCGGCCACGCAATCGCGGACTCCTGTTGAGCGCAAAATCGTGCCAAATCGTTCATTTGTTGCACGATATTTTCTCCTGTAGTACGCTCTGCGGAACGCAAATCCATATGAGCAACAGGAGGATCTCATGCGATTACGAACGGTACGGTTATTCGCGATAGCAGCCACTCTCTTTCTCGTCGCCGGGACCGCGGCGAGTGCGTTCGAACTCGGTGCCGGGCTGCAGATGGGGCTCGGACTCTCGACGGTCAGCAGCCCCAATCTCGACGCTGAGCTGGCCGACGACGGGACTATCCGACGGAGTATCTCGACCGGTATTGTGGCCGGCGGTCAGGTCCGGACGCACTTCGGAGGCGTTTTCGGTGTGCAGGCCGATGTCCTCTATATCATTGATGGGGGGTGGGTACCGCTACGAAATACCGGTTGCCGACGAAGACGACGATTTCGACGTTCATCATCGGTTTCGCTTCCACGCACTGCGGACACCGGTCTCGGCAATGATCCGGATTCCGGTCACCGACGATTTCCGTATCGTGCCGAACTTCGGAGCCGGACCGGAGTTTCTCATCGCGGCGCAGGATCGAATACGCTGGGACAACGATGGCCCCGAAGATGAAGACCACCCTCAGGAAGACTGGGAGTCGCTCGACCACGATTTCGGCACGGCCGCGAGCTTCGTAATTGGGCTGGATGTCGAAACCGGACTCGACGACGCGCATGGGGTCGGAACGGTCGGTGTGCGGTACGTACGCCAGTTCGTGAACTTCGGACCCCAAACCGATGACACCGACGACGAGATTCGCCAGAGTAGCTTGCAGTTTCTCGCCACCTTCACGCCGATGTTCATCAATTGAACCGAATCGCAAACCGTATTAGCTGCCGGCGGCACCTCTCAGTCGATGAGTTCAACGTGTCGCGCGAATCGCGTGCCGGACACGGCTGCGGATATTCTCCGATCGAAGGTGCAGAGGACACCGTCGTAGTGTGTCGCATACAGCAGCAGGCACGCGTCGGTGATTTGCCGGTGACCGGAGAGCATCTCCGCCGGCAGCTCTTCTGCGAGGGAACCGGCAAGCGACGGTGCGAGTTCCCAGTATATGTGGTCGGGGTGTCCAGTGTAGTGCTGCAGCATGGTTCGCGCGGCCGTCGGCCGTACCGCGCCGTCGACGATAGACGCATTCGCTGATATGCGCACGAATGCGTTCTGCGTGAGAATACACGTAGCCCACTTCACGCTCCCGCCGGCATTCGGCGTCGAAAGTCTGCTGCGCTCGAACCACGTGTGAGCGCGCTCGTGGAACAGGTGTTGGGGCCACGCGAGCGCGATAAGCACGTTCACATCGAGAAGCTGAACGCTCACACCTCATCCTCCGCCGATCGGACGTCTTCGGGAGTAAGCGCCCGGGCGCCTTCATGGACTTCGAAAACGGGCAACCCGTTGCGCTCGGAGTAGCGTTCATGCTTCGTGAGCGCCTCTCGCATGAGCTGAGAGACTACCGTACCAACGCTCTCGCCGCGCTCAGCGGCGAGCTGCCGGGCAACGCGCAGCAGATCATCATCGATATTGAGTGTGGTACGCATCCCGGACGCATCATAGCATCACCGCATCATCGCATCAATCTGACCCGGCTGTGCTGCACCTACCGCGGCCGCATGGGGAGCGTAACCTCGCTCTCACGCGGACGCAGCACAACGCGATCGCCGTCGGATTCGAACGTGGCGCCGCGAACCTCTCCTGCGTCCTCAGGCGGAGCGACTGCGTGTATTACCACGCGCAGACTCGAGATGTCGGGCGCGGACTCGTCCGGTATCTCCGCAGTGACACCGATCGACAACTTCAGGCTCTCATCGGTCTGATCGACCTGGAGTACCACCGCCTCCGTACCGTCGCGCTGCACGAGCGTAACGGTACGCGGGGCATCATGAGGGGCATGAAGGTGCACGGATGCTCCGGCGACGTAATCGTATTCCGGACTATCATCGGTCGCTCCGCGAACAACCACACTCCCCGGAGCGGCAAGGAGCGGAAGCCCGAAGTAGTCGTACGTTCGTTCGTACCACCGCGGCCCGTCGAAGCGTTCGCCCGACTGAATGTCGGTCCAGCGCCCTTCGGGAACGTAGAAGCGCACGCTGCCATTCGGGTCGAGTACCGGAGCGACGAGCAGCGACGGGCCGAGCATATACTGCCGGTCGAGGTGCTCGCATGACGGGTCGTTCGGAAACTCGAAGGCCATCGACCGCATCAGCGGTGTACCGCTCGTTGCCGCTTCGACCGCGTGCCGATAGAGGTATGGCATCAGCGACATTTTCAGCCGAGTGAAGTGTCGCAGCACATCCGAGGCTTCATCGTCGAAGTTCCACGGCACCCGATAGGATCCGCTGCCGTGCAGCCGGCTGTGCGTCGATAGGAGCCCGAACGCTGCCCACCGCTTGTAGAGATCGGCGGTTGCGGTATGCTCGAACCCACCGATATCGTGACTCCAGAACGCAAAACCGGAGGAACAGAGACTCAAACCACCGCGGAGACTCTCGGCCATGGACTCGTAGGTCGCCTCGCAATCTCCGCCCCAGTGGACAGGAAACCGCTGTCCGCCGGCGGTCGCGCTTCTCGCGAAGACGATCGCCTCCCCTTCTCCGCGCTTCTCACGCAGCAGGTCGAAGACCATCTCGTTGTAGAGGTAGGAGTAGTAGTTGTGCATCCGTTCGGGATCGCTGCCGTCGAAGTAACGCACGTCGAGCGGAATACGCTCGCCGAAATCGGTCTTGAACGCATCGACTCCCATATCGAGGAGTTCGGCAAGTCGCCCGCGATACCAGGCACGTGCATCCGGATTCGTCACATCGACGAAACCCATCCCTGCCTGCCAGAGATCCGACTGACGGACATCCCCTTCGGGAGTCCTCAACAGGTAGCCGGCCCGCGCGGCTTCGTCGAACGCGGTCGACCGCTGCGCGATATACGGGTTGATCCAGACACAGATCCGAAGTCCACGCTCTTTTAGGCGTTGCAGCATGCCGCGAGGATCCGGAAAGACATCAGGATCCCAGGTGAAATCGGTCCACCGGTAGGGGCGCATCCAGAAGCAGTCGAAATGGAAGACGCTCAACGGAATCCCACTCTGCTGCATACCGTCGATCATGCCGTTGACCGTCTTCTCGTCGTACTCGGTCGTAAACGATGTCGACAGCCACAGCCCGAACGACCACGCCGGCGGCCGCGCCGGTCTTCCGGTCAGTGCCGTATACTTCCGAACGATTTCGGCCGGAGTCGGGCCGTAAATTACATAGTAGCGCAGCCGCTCGCCGCCGACGCTGAAACCGACCCGGCTGACCTTTTCGCTTCCGACTTCGAAGCTGACCCGGCCCGGGTGATCGACGAACACCCCGTATCCGCGATTGGTGTAGTAGAACGGTACGTTCTTATACGCCTGCTCGCTCGCGGTTCCGCCATCCTCGTTCCAGATATCGACGACCTGACCGTTTTTTACAAAAGGGGTGAAGCGCTCGCCGAGGCCGTACACCAGCTCGCCGACCGACAGTCGCAGCTGCTCGACCATGTAGGTGCGCTCGCCGGCCGACGCATGCCGATGCATCGATCCACTCCCGTCCGGTGCCTCCGCGCCGATATGCACAGGAGGCCTGCGTCGCACAGTCATGTGCGCGAGGTTGCGAAACGCGCTGTCTGTGAGCAGACGCCCCTCGGCATCGAATCTCAGCCGCCACCGCTCGCCCTTCTCGAAGCTCGCGCTCAGCCTCCCGGAGCGGATCGAGCAGGCCGACGCCCCATCGGCGACCTCAACATCTTGCGGTTCAACACTCCCCGGGTCGGGTCTGGCGAACTCAGGCCCCCGCTCCCGCACTCCGGCGTGGTGCACCGCATCCACTTCGATCACGTCGTCGGCGGCCGCCCGTGCGGTCACGGTGAACAGAGCCGCGTTGAGTGTGTCGCCGCGACCGTGCACCGCGCGCGCTGCTCCATACGCGGTAACCGCGCCCGAAGAGAGCTCGCAATCGACAAGCTGCACCGGATACACCGGCTCCACGCCGGGCCGCATCAGCCAGTAGCCGTTGGTGAATTTCATCCTCCGTTACCTCCATGTCCTATCTGTTATAGATGAACGGCCGCCACCGCGAGATTGGACACATCGGCCTTGTAGCACTCGAGCTTCGAGAACTGCTTGCGCGTGGCTGGCGTGGCTGGATCCGTTGCGTCTCTGCTGAAGAAGCGGTCAATCAGCAACGCGATCTCGGAGACGACATCGTTCGCCTTATCCGCCAAGTGGAACTCTCCTCTCTTGTATCGAATGCAACCGCGGTACATTACCATAGTGTCGGCAGGGCGGCGAGCGAGCAGCTGCCGAACGTGCCGTTCGGAAGATCATCCGTGCATTTCGTGTGGTGCGTACGCGAATAGCGACTTCTTTACACCGGCGGTGCGAGCCGTTATAGTTCCGGCCATATAGTAAGATGATCAGGAACTGACTCGTTCTGTCGTTGGCCAAAGGTCAATGTAATGAGAAGGAAGTGCATATGAAGATGATGTACGGGATGCTCATCGCCCTGACGCCTATTGCTCTCTATTCGATCTACGCGTATCGCCTTCAGGCACTGCTCATGATCGTGACCGGCATTGCCTCCGCAATGCTCGCCGAGGCGCTCTTTCAGAAGCTGACCGGTCGAAAGGTGACCGCAACAGATGGTAGCGCGGCCGTTACTGGCACTCTGATGGCGTTTGCGGTTTCGACGTCGACACCCCTCTACGCAATCGGAATCTCGGCGGCGTTCGGCATCATAGCAGGCAAGCAGCTGCTTGGCGGCCTGGGAAAGAACCTGTTCAACCCGATGCTCTTCGGTCGCCTGTTCTATCTCTTTGTCTTTCCCGACTCTATCCTGCCATGGCGGTTGCCGGTCGATATGACGACTGCAGCCACGCCGTTGGAGATCTTTCGGGAGACCGGTGAGAGTGCGTCAGTACTCGAAGTCTACTCTGTGGCCGATCTATTCCTTGGCCGGATCCCGGGGACAATCGGTGAGATTTCGGCTCTCGCCCTGCTGATCGGAGCCGGCTTCCTCATCTACAAGAACTACCTGCGCTGGAGAATACCCGCAAGCATTCTCAGCACCGTGGTGGTACTCGCTGTCGTCACAGGTCAGAATCCGCTGTTTTTTCTCTTTGCGGGAAGCCTGATTCTGGGCGCGTGCTTCATGGCGACCGATCCGATGACCTCCCCGCGTTTCCCGAAAGGACAGATAATCTTCGGGGTCGGGATCGGCCTGATCATAACGGCGATGCGTTGGTGGGGCTGGCAGACGCCGGGTGTCTACGAGTTCACCGAAGGGACTACGTTCGCCATTCTCACGATGAATCTCCTCGTGCCGTATCTGAACAGTAAGTTCAAACCGGCCCGGAAAGCATCGCAGTAATACTGCGCGGCCTGACACACGGAGGATGTGCAATGTTTGAGAGCTCAATAGTTCGAATGGTATCGGTAATCGTTGTCATGCTCGTCGTCGGCTTCGGCTGGTACAAGATCACAGCGTCGCGACTCAAGAGGAGAGGTGTGGAGGAATCGCAGGCAATAACTCAGGCGAAGTCGCAGGCGAGAACCGCGTCGGTTGTCGCCGCTTTCCTCTACATGGTGGCGATGGTGAGCATCGCCGGGCTGTTCCTGTAGGAAGCAGCCCGGGATCGCCTCGGCCGCGGAAGCCGGCCCGAAACTCACGCCATAGCCTTCCGAAACATGGACCACGCCCAGAGCAGCGCGAGCGTGGCGAGGAGTCCGCTTAGGCCGAATGCGACCGGAACCGCCGGATTAAACAACTCGCCGGCTACGATCGCGCGTGCAGCTTCGACTGCGTAATAGAACGGGTTCACGGAAGCGATGGCGCGAAGTGCCGCCGGTGCAAGACTCATCGGCAGAAGAATTCCGGAGAGCAGCAACGCCGGGACATTGAACGTATTCAGCACTCCGGCGAGACCTCCTTCGTCACGGACCGCGAAGGTCACCGCAAACGACGCGGAAGTCATCATCACTCCGAGAAGGACGGCAAGCACACCGAGAGCGAACAGTTCTTGTGTTCCGGCCCTGAAGCCGAGCAGTGCCGCAACCGCGACGATAAGAGCACACTGCAGCAGGAATGTGAGAACCACGTGCAGAACCATTCCGAGCAGCACCGAAAGCCGCCCGGCCGAGGTTACCCGCATGCGCTCGATGACTCCGTTCCGTAGATCATCGATTACTCCAAACCCTGCGAACCCGGTGCTGAACAGCGAGGTCATCACGATCAGGCCGGGGACAAACAGCTGCATAGTCGCCGCGCCGCTGTTCCCCGGCAGCGGCAGCGATTCGAGCAGCGGCGCGAAAAGGAGCAGGTAGAGTACCGGTTGGAACAGGCCGAAAAGATCCCAGAACGGATTCGCCATGCTGCGGTCGACCCCTCGTCGGAAAATGACCCAGACTTCCCGTGCGAACTTCCCTTTTTTCATCATTACATTACCCCCATTGAGAGTTAATCAGTGTCCCGGAGACTTCGTCCGGTACGTGCGAGAAAGACATCATCAAGAGATGGACGTTCGAGCGATACCCGGGCAGGCCGCGCATCGAGGCTTTCGAGAAGTCGGAGAAGATCCGAAAGATGTTGCTCGGCCTCGTCGACATAGAGCAACAGTTGGTGACCGTCTCGACCGGTTGAGTGCACATAGCTTTGATCTGCGATTAGTTCCAACGAAGCCTCCGAAAGATGTTGCTCGGCGTCATACGCGAGACGGACCACTTCGCCCGACACCTCTCGCTTCAGATCGGTGGGCGTACCCTCCGCGACCATGCGACCGTCGTCGATGATAGCCACCCGATCGGCAAGTGCATCAGCCTCCTCCAGATAGTGAGTGGTAATGAAAATGGTCGAGCCGCGGTCGCGAAGGCCGCGGATTTCGTTCCAGAACCAGCTTCTGCTCTGCGGATCGAGCCCGGTAGTCGGCTCATCCAGAAAGAGAAGTTGCGGTTCGTGCACGATCCCGAGAGCGAGGTCAACTCTTCGCCGCTGCCCTCCCGATAGCGTGCGAACGATCCGGTCGGCACAGCCGGTCAGCTGGAAGCGATCGAGAAGCTCTTCGGTACGGGGCAGCGCGTGCTTGCGCGACAGACCGTACAACCGCGCCTGCACGAGAAGGTTCTGACGAACAGTCGCGTGGTAATCGGCACCACCGCTCTGACTCACGTAGCCGATGAGCGGTCTGATTCTTGAGGGATCGCTCGCAAGGTTATAGCCGGCGACCAGCACTCGGCCGCTCGAGGGGCGATCGAGTGTCGTAAGGATCCGCAGAGTTGTCGTTTTGCCCGCTCCGTTCGGTCCGAGAAACGCGAACACCTCATGGCGATCGACCGAAAGTGAGAGCCCGCGGACCGCTTCGACCGGGGCGCGCCGCCGTCCGAGGATAAACCTTCGCGAAAGACCCTCTACGACCAGAATCGGTTCGGTAGTCCGTGTCCGACGCCCCGACGGCGCCTGAATCGCCTTAACATGCGCTGTTTCCTGCATGTACGTGCCTCCTTCGAATAGTAATTCTTATTGCTCGCTTAGTGACTAAGTAAGTGAGCTGCAAGGAGAAATATAGAGCTTGTCCACTGATATGTCAAGGTGTTAGCTTACTTAGTAATCAAGCGAACGAAATGGTACAGTAAGGACGCTGAAGCGATGTCCGGGAACTCTCCTTATCAAAACGACACGGAAGCAGGCGGCGAATCGTTAGTCGACGCCCTGAACGACGCCGGGCGCAAGTTAGGAACGGCGGGGGTGCTTTTCCACCAGGCGATCGCGGAACAGGCAGGATTGGGTGGATCCGACCACAAGTATCTCGATCTGCTCGTACAGCACGGTCCGATGCCCGCCGGACGCCTTGCCGAGCTGACCGGGTTGACCACCGGAGCGGTCACCGGCGTGGTCGATCGCCTTGAACGAAAAGGGCTCGTCCATCGCGAGCCGCATCCCGACGACAGGCGAAGGATCATTCTCCGACCCGATGTCGACCGGGCCATGGAGCTGCTCGCACCGCTTTTCGAGCCGATGTCCGAAGATCTGCGTCGTCTCGCATCGGAGTACACCGAGGACGAGAAGATGGCGATCATCGACTATATGGAGCGCTGCGCGCAGATGATGACTCGCTACGCGCAGTCGATGCGGGGAGAGAATCCGAACAGCCGCTCGTGACCACACTTGTCGCCCCAGAGCCGGATCCATCTATCGTTCCCACCTCGTTGCTGGTAACTCGGCAGGTGTTTCCGTTGGGTCGGATTCCCGTATGCGGATTCCCGAATGCTTGACAATCCGTGAGGGCTCCATCATCATCTGATTCGATGGTTGTTATAGCAGTTATACCGTTATGGGTGCTTGTTTCTGCTAATCGGCGGGTACCGCTGTGACTGTGCTGATTACCGGCGCCGATCGTGGGTTGGGCCTGGGCCTCGCGACCGTCATGCTCCACCGGGGCTACCGGGTATTCGCCGGCAGCTACCTGGACGACGAGCACAACCTGGCGGCGCTCGGCGACGAATTCGGTGACAGATTGTCGGTTCTCCCGCTGGACGTGACGAGCGATGAATCGGTGCGAGGCGCGTTCCGGACAGTTGCGCAATCGACTGACGCCCTGAACATGCTCATCAATAACGCGGGATCGGCCCGAGACCGGTCGCAAACGATCACCGATCCGATGTATTTCGACGACATTCGTTCGTTGTACGAGATCAATGCGCTCGGGCCGCTGCGGGTCACACATACATTCCTGCCGTTGTTGCGAGCGGCGACCCCGAAGTGCCTGGTGTATGTTTCCTCGCTTGCCGCGAGTATCGGCTCCATAACGCGCACCCACCAATACGGGTACGCGATGTCGAAGGCGGCACTCAATATGCAATCAAAGCTGATCCATAACCATCTGGCGAACGAAGGACTCAGAGTGCTTGCGGTACACCCGGGGTGGATGCGCACACACGTGTTCGGCGACATCGAGAGGATGAAGGATGCGCCGTTCGAACCCGAGCAGGCCGCTGAGAAGGTGGCGAATCTGATCGAACAATCGCCCGGCCGGGAGGAGACGATATTCGTTGACTCCGACGGCAAGCCGATTTGCTGGTAGGAGAACAGTGATGAAACAAGGAGCAGGTGGAGGGTCGCTGAGCGACGTGAAGGTCTCGGTTATGCATCTCACCTGGCATATTCCGAGAGACGAGCACTTTGTCCCGTGGCTGGACGAGGTGTGCGAGGCGGGCTACGACGGGATTACGAGCTTCTCCCACTGGGGGCTCGAATCATTCGTCCACCGCCCCGCCGAGCTCGGCCGGCTACTCTCGGATCGAGGTCTGGAACTTGCGGCCGTCGATTGCGTGTTGCACGACAGCTTCGAGGAGTACAAACCGGTGTTGGAGTTCATGCAGGCGCTCGGAACCTCGCTGTTGGTCTGCATTGACCCGGCAGGATCCGCGAAAGAGTACGGCCGCTACGCATCGATGCTCAACACCGTCGGGGAAATGGCAGCCGGGTACGGAGTCGATGTCCACTATCACAACCATACGAACTCCGTTGGTGAGACGATGAGCGATGTCGAGAACCTTATGAGCCGTCTCGATCCCGATAGAGTCAAACTCATGCTCGACGTCGG
Source organism: Spirochaetaceae bacterium (assembly GCA_003552745.1). GTDB lineage: Bacteria > Spirochaetota > Spirochaetia > DSM-27196 > SKKC01 > SLAN01. The sequence continues at coordinate 1,557 of PUOG01000031.1, read as the reverse complement.
CCACGCCACGAAGGACTTCATCGAGCTTCCCGTCGAGCGCAGAGCCGCCGACTTTCTGCAGCGACACTGGGACCGCATCAACTATCTCGAGCTGAAGGATTGGAACGAGCAGACCGACCTCAATACACCGCTCGGCGAAGGGGAGACCGATTTCGATCGGATATTCGAGCTCATGCGTACACGAGGCTACGCCGGGTGGGTTACGGTGGAACAGAACGGCAACGACGGATTGAGTCGCGGACGGTCACCGCTGGCGTGTGTGAAGATCAGCCGTGAGTTCCTGAGAAACAAGCTCGGGGTGTAGCAGCGTGAGCCGGCGGCGGACACGCCGGCTACAAACAGCGTCCGCCACTGTCACCCGCGCCGCCGGCTAAATCGACGGCGTTTTTATGACCGCAACCGACTACCGGCCGCCTTCCATCTCGCCGATCTTCTTCACCCGTCGCACGCGGTCGGGGTCGTCGACGAGAAACTCGGCGTTGAGAAAGGCGCGAACGAGATCGGTGGCGAGCCATTCTCCCACGATCTTCGCGCCGAGACACATGACATTCGCGTCGTCGTGTTCGACGCTCTGGTGGGCACAATGAACGTCGTGAATGAGGGCGGCGCGAATGCCGTTGATCTTGTTCGCCGCGATACACGCCCCTATGCCCGACCCGCAGAGCAGCAAGCCGCGCTGCGCATCGCCACCGACGACCGAGCCGCAGACCGCCCGGACGACATCCGGAAAATCGACCGGCTCCTCGCTGTGACAGCCGTGGTCTATGACATCGATCTCGAGCTGCTCGAGGAGCTCGCGGACGGCGGCTTTCAGCGGATAGCCGCAGTGATCATTCCCGAGAGAAACACGCATACACTTCTCCTACTGATTGACGACGTTCTGCGGCGAACCGGACAGAAAGCCGCGGATGTTATCGGCGGTTGTCCGCATGAGGCGCTCGCGCGCCTCGCGGGCAGCCCACGCGATGTGCGGTGTAATGGTGATGTTGGGAGCGCCGAGAAGCGGATTGTCTTCGCGGATCGGCTCACTCGAAACCACATCCACCGCCGCGCCTGCGATCGTTCCGTCATGCAGCGCCCGGGCGAGATCTTCCTCGACCACGAGGCCACCGCGAGCGGTATTGACGAAAAGCGCGCTCGATTTCATCTTCCCCAGAAACTCCGAGTCGATCATCCCCGCATTATCGGCGGTCTGCTTACAGTGCAGTGTCACCACATCCGCGGCGGAGGCAAGCTCGTCAAGCTCCGCCCACTCGAACGGATAGTCCGGTTCGGCGGAGCGTACCACGTCGAAGGCGAGGACATGCATCTTCAGTGCGCTTGCGATCGCGCCGACGCGTTGTCCGATCCGCCCGAAGCCGACAATTCCGATGCTCTTTCCGGCGAGCTCGGCGAGCGGCGTCCGCCAGAAGGAGAACTCGCCCGATCGCTTCCACTCGCCGGCGCGCACGAGTGAGTCGTGGTATACCGGTTGCCGGAAGAAGTTGAGCATGAGCGAGCACACATACTCGGCGACCGAATCGGTTCCGTACACCGGCACGTTCGAAACAACGATCC
>PUOG01000368.1 GCA_003552745.1 Spirochaetaceae bacterium | reverse complement strand
GGACGGCCGCCGTACTCGACCATCTGCGAGCGCGCCGACTCGACCCAACCGGAGTCCCAGAGCGGCTCATCTGCCGGTTCACGCCCGGCCGCATTGTTCTCAACGCTGCCGCCGGCGAAAAGCTGGATGCGGTATGCCGTCTGCCGAGCCGCGGCGCTGTCACCATCATCAATAGAGAGTGTCCAACCGAAGCGCGGCCGATCGGTTGCGATCGCAACCGGCCCGCTCGGGTACTCACAGTAGATCTCACGAACCTGCATAACCGCTCCTTTGTGTGCGCGAATCGGTGAGAGGCGGCAGGTGTATCTCGACCCGAACGCCCGCATACACGATAGTGGGCACTCGCCCTCGGCGCAACGGCAAAAGCAGCCTTCCCGCGACGAAACTACCGTGTGACACCGATCGCGCGACGGTGTAGGTTAGCCACCTATGAGAGTTCTCGTTACCGGCGGAACAGGCAATGTGGGCGTCGCGGCGGTGCGCTGCCTCGCAGAAGCCGGCCACGAGGTCACCGTCGCCGCCCTGGAATCCGGCCCGGCCATTGAATCTGTCACCTACAGGCACTGCGATGTGACCGACTTCGATGCAATTCGCCCCCTCGCCGACGGACACGACGCGCTCGTGCATCTCGCTGCGATCAACAATCCGGTCGGCAGGCCCGGACACCACGTGTTCGGCGTCAACGCGTGCTCGACATTCAACGTCTTCGAAGCCGCCGCCGAGGCCGGTATCGAGCGGGTGGTCGCGGCGAGCTCAATCAACGCGCTCGGATTCTTCTACGGCGACCGCAGCGTCGCCCTGCCGTATCTGCCGGTCGATGAAGATGTGCCCGGCTGCGCAACCGACGCCTACTCTTTCTCGAAACAGATCACCGAACGCATCGCCGGTTACTTCTTTGACCGCGACCGCATCAGCAGCGTCCTGCTCAGACTGCCGGCCGTACTGCATCACGAGCAGCTCATCGAAGCTCGAAGCCGAGACGAGCGGAGGGCGCCCGCGCCGTTGACCGAAGAGCTCCTCTCTTCGGCGGACAGCGAGCGCGAGGCCCGGCTCGACCGACTGCACGAAGCGTACGACCGGCTGCGCCGTAGCAACCGCCTCGACAAGAGGAACGATATGCGTTTCTCGACCGACGAACTGCAGGCATTCGGTCTGTCACCGGAGGAGTACCGGCTCATGTTTCAGTTGGCCAACTTCTTCGCGTATGTCGACGAGCTCGACTCCGCACAGGCGATCGACCGCGCGCTGACCGCCTCGTTCGAAGGAAGTCATCCTCTTTATGTTTGCGCGGCGCGAAACAGCGCCGGCTATCCGGTCGCCGAGCTGGCGAAGCTCTACCACCCATCGGTTCCGGAGGTCCGCGAGCAGACGCCCGGCGACGACTGCCTCATCTCTATCGATCGCGCGCGCTCGCTCATCGGGTTCGATCCGCAGTGGGTGGTGTGAGTTGACCCCGTGCGAGAAAGCATCAAATTGACTCCGGCGCCGGGGCAATTTATCGTCCTCTAACACGATGATCGGTGGCGGACGTGCCGTCGCCGGTCGATTCCCGAACCAATTGGAGTGTGCAATGGAGAATCTCTTGAGCAAGGTCCCCGACGTACTTCTCATGGGGCCAGGCCCCTCATGCGTGTATCCGGAGGTGTATAAGGCGCTTTCGGCCCCGACGCTCGGCCACCTCGACGGGGAGTTCATCCGGATTATGGATGAGACGAAAGGCCTGCTCCGCGACATCATGAACACCGAAAACGCCATGACCTTTCCGGTATCCGGTACCGGAAGCGCCGGCATGGAGACATGCTTCGTGAATATCATCGAGCCCGGCGACCCGGTACTCGTCCTGGTAAACGGTGTATTCGGAACGCGCATGAGTGATGTTGCCTCGCGGCTCGGCGCGAAGGTCACAACAGTCGAGGCCGAATGGGGTACCCCCATACGCGTAGAAGAGGTACGCAAGGCGATATCGGCCGGTACGTCGTACAAGCTGGTGGCGGCTGTCCATGCCGAAACATCGACCGGGGTGTTGAATCCGGTCGACGAGATCGGCAAGATCGTCGCCGGAACCGATGCGCTCTATCTCGTCGACGGGGTAACCAGCCTCGGCGGGCTGCCGGTGAAGCTCGATGAGTGGGGCGCCGATCTCTTTTACAGCGGCACGCAGAAGTGCCTCTCGGTTCCACCGGGGCTTGCTCCGTGTTCCTTTTCCGACCGTGCACTCAAGGCGCTCAAGCAGCGAAGCTCGAAGGTTCCGAACTGGTATCTCGACGTCTCCATGCTCGCCAACTATTGGGAAGGGGCGAAGCGTGCGTATCATCACACCGCACCGATCAACATGATCTACGCCCTCTATCAGTCGCTGCTCACCCTCGCCGAGGAAGGTCACGAGAACTCATTCGCCCGCCACAAGCAGTGTCACGAGCAGCTCGTGCGAGGGCTCGAGAAGATCGGAGTAGAGTTGATGGTAGATGAGCCGGCGCGGTTGCCGATGCTCAATGCGGTGAAAGTCCCCGACGGGGTCGATGAAGAGAGCGTCCGCACCCGCCTGCGCAGCGAACACAACATCGAAGTCGGCGCAGGACTCGGCCCGCTCGCCGGAAAGATCTGGCGGGTCGGGTTGATGGGTCACACCGCCCGGCCGGAGAACGTCGACCGATTCCTCGACGCGCTCGCCAAGGTGCTGTAGCGGCCGCGCGGCGGCCCGCCGGCCGCCTCGTCTCGGGG
>PUOG01000140.1 GCA_003552745.1 Spirochaetaceae bacterium | reverse complement strand
GCCACTGGCGAATCCTCCCCGAGTCCGGTACGATTTGGCGGTTATGATACGCCGCGCGCTCAGCATCATCATCACCCTTATTCTCTTTGGAGTGACTACGATGCCGCCGTTCTCACACGTTACCGATCGGGCGGTATTTCGCCGCCTGTCAGGCGGTCCTGCAAGCGTTGCGAAACGGTGAGTAGCTATCGATATGCCGTGATCGGCGCCGGACGCGCTCGAACGTTAACAGGTTTCCGCACCACGAGTTATCGCCGGCCGGGGGGATTCGCGCGGCCTGCACTATTGCGTCGATTCCTGTGTTCTACATGCCGGAGCGATGGTATAATCTTCGTAGAATGCGCATAACCTATCTTGACGGCACTCGACTGAAGCGGGCGCTGATCGCCGGGAGTCGCCGAATCGAGCAGTACAAGGAGCAGCTCAATACGGTGAACGTCTTTCCGGTCGCCGACAGCGATACCGGAACGAACATGGCCGGCACCATGCGCGCGCTTGTCGGAGGAGTTGCGAGCGTCACCGATCGCTCGCTCGCGGCGATCAGCCGCACCGCCGCCGATGCGGCGTTGAGCGGCGCTCGCGGGAACAGCGGCACCATCCTCTCCCAGTTCTTCTACGGGCTCACACAGGGAATCGAAAACCACACCCGGCTCACCACCGAAGCGTTCAGCCGGGCGGTGCGAAGCGCGGTTGACTACACCTACGGCGCGCTTTCCGAACCGGTTGAGGGAACGATCCTGACCGTCCTGCGCGTCTGGGCGGAGAAACTCGAGGAGCTGAGTCGCAAGACCGACGATTTCGCCCAGCTTTTCCACGACTCGCTCGACGACGCAAAAGAGGCGCTTCGCAAGACGCGCGATATGCTTCCGAGCCTGCGCAAGGCGAAGGTTGTCGATGCCGGGGCTCTCGGTTTCGTGCACCTCATCGAAGGGGTCGTCACATTCATCGACCGGGGGAGAATTCGCGACGTCGAGCAGCTCTTCGATCCCGAGCTCGATGATACGCCGCAACCGGCCAGGCTCGACGAGGAGCTGACCTTTCGCTACTGCACCGAGTGCATCGTAGAAGGGGCGGAGATCGATCACCGTGCGCTGCGGCTCGAGCTGAGCGGATACGGTGACTCGCTGATCGTCGCCGGCGCTCCGCACCGTGCGAAGATCCACATCCACACCGATGAGCCGGAGGAGGTCTTCCGCCTCGCCGAGCGGTTCGGCACGCTCGTCGACCAGAAAGCCGACGATATGAAGAAACAGTACGGTGCTGCGCACACTCCGCACGCGGAGACGGCGCTGGTAGTCGACTCCGCCTGCGACCTTCCGGATGAGTATCTCGAGAAGAGCTTCGTCCACATGGTCCCGGTAAAGGTGATCTTCGGAGAGAAGAGCTATATCGACAAAGTAGCACTCACTCCGGAGCACTACTACGAGATGTTGCGCACGCGCACCGATGTCGTTCCGTCCACCTCGCAGCCGGCGCCCGGCGACTTCGAGAAGGTCTTCTCCTTCCTGACCGAGCACTTCCGGCGCGTCATCTATCTGTCGCTGTCCGGAGCGCTCAGCGGAACGCTGCAATCTGCACGCAACGGAGTGGCGCGGGTCAGGCGAAAAGAGAATGTCCATATCTACGATACCCGAACGGTGACGATCGGCAGCGGCTTGATCGCCCGGCGGGTGATCGAGGCGATCGAAGCGGGCACCGCTTTCGAGGATATCGGTCGGATGATCGAAGACCTCGTCGGCCGCACACGACTGCTCATCACCATTCCATCGCTCGACGCACTGCTTCGAAGCGGCAGGCTCAGTAGGGCGAAGGGGCTGGTGGCTCGCATGTTCGGACTGCGACCACTACTGACCCTCGACGCACACGGAAAGGTGGTGAAGGCGGCAATGGTGCGCGGCGCGGAGGCGGGGCGGGCGAAGATCATCTCGATGCTCCGCGCGCGGCTCGGCGACGGGGCGGAAACCGACTTTGCCATCGGCCACGTCGACGCGACCGATATCGCCGGTTGGTTCAGAGAGCAGATCGAGCGATATTTCCGCGTGCAGCGTGAGGTGTTCATGCTGGATGCTTCGCCGGCGCTTGCCACACACACTGGTTTCGGCACCGTGGCGGTCGCGTACATCGAGCCGCCGGCGGGCGACTCGACGAACGAGACAACGACGTAGGAGCCGGCATGGCGTATCTCCATCTCGCGCTCATCCTACTGTTGAGCTATCTCGCCGGCTCGTTTCCGACGAGCATCGTCGTCGGGCGCGTTTTTTTCGACACCGACATCCGCCGGTACGGCTCCGGCAACGCGGGTGGGACGAACGCCGTGCGCGTCTTCGGTCGGCCGGCGGGGGCCGCGGTGATTCTCGTGGACATCGCCAAGGGCGTTATCGCCGTTCTGCTCATCGCACGGTTTCCAGTTTTCGGGGAGATGGATGCGCCGCTGCTTCCGGCAGACCTCACCGCGCTGGCCGCCGGCTGTGCGGCGGTGATCGGTCACATCTGGACCGTCTTCGCGTCGTTTCGCGGCGGTAAGGGTGTGGCAACCGCGGCGGGAATGGTAGCCGCGCTCTTCCCGGGCGCCTTCGCGGTCACGCTTCCGTTTTTCGTGCTCGCCGTCGTGCTGTCGGGTATCGTTTCGGTTGGATCGCTCACCGCGGCGGTGGTCTTCGCCGTTTCAGTGTACGTTCTCGATGCGACGGGCGCCGCGCCCGCCTCACCGTTCCTGCGCTGGGTGGCGCCGGCGATCGCGCTTCTCATCATCTATACCCATCGGTCCAATATCGCGCGCCTCGTCCGCGGCGAGGAGAAGCGGATGTTCGGCCGGCGGTGAGCCGGTGGCCGGCAAAGTGCCCGGCAACGCGGTACACTCCGCTACCTATTCGTCGTGCGGCTCAATGACCTTCGGACTGTCCGGCAGTCGTTCTTCCACCGGCGGCAGTTCTCCGGCCTGCACCCGCTCTCGGAACTCCGGATGTTCCTGGAACGTTGGGAGACGCTCATCGGGTGTCTCCGAATCGTCCGAATCGGTTGAGGGATCGGAACTCGTTGATTCGGTCGGGGACGTATCTCCTACGAAAGGAAGTGGCGGAAGCAGCGTAGAGACGGTAACGGCCACGGCGAGTACGACCGTCACCACCGAGGCGATCACAAGCCGACGCCTGGGTATCATAATTCCTCCTAACACGACAGGCGTGCTCCGGGCAAGCACGTTCTGAGAGTGCACTCTCAAAGAAGACATTGACGATTTTTCGGCATAAAAGTACACTTAACATGCACTGATCTGAGTGTGATGGGAGCTCAAAATATGGCGGTCAAGACGATTACGATCGACATGGAGGCATACGAGACGCTCGTTCGCGCACGGCGCGGCAACGAATCGTTCAGCACGGTGATCAAGGAAACGCTCGGGCCGGCGAGTAGAAGCGCGGCGGCGCTTCTGCGACGGCTCGACGATCTTGTCGTCGACGAGGCGGCGCTCGACGATATCGAGCGCGTGGTTGCCTCTCGGGAAGGGGACTTCATTGCCGCCGAGCGTCCCGACACGGATCGAGAGTAATGCTTCTCGACACATCGGTTTGCGTCGATCTGCTTCGCGAGCGCGGGCGCGGGGTGCGCGGGCCCGCTCACGACGCACTCGCGAAGCTCGGCGATACTCCCATCTTCATATCGCTCTTCTCGCTTTGCGAGCTCGAGGCCGGCATGAGTTTGAGCGATCGCCCGGAGGCCGAACGGCGGCGCGTGAACGCGCTGGTTGGTCATCTGACCGTGGTCGCGCCGGACGACGCATTCGCACTTCTCTACGGCGAGGCGGCCGCCTACCTGTTACGGAACGGCACGCCGATCCCGGTCATGGATCTGCTCATCGGCATAACGGCGAAGTCGAGATCGCTCCCGGTCCTTACGCGCGATACGTCGCATTTCCGAAGGATTCCGGGGTTGGTGGTAGAGGGGTACTGAGCGCGCGGCGGACCTTACGCGAACCGTGGGCGGCACCGCTTGCGCCGCCCCGTACCGCCGTCGAGTGCGCTACCCCTTCAACGGAACCCGACCCAATCGTTCGAAGAACAACCGGCGGAATCGCTCACCGTCGAGATCGAGACACACCCGGGTTGTGCCGTCTTGATCGGGTTTTCCGATCGTTCGCCCCGTTCTAGTATCTACCGATACGCTCATCTGCTCGGTTCTAAAGAGCGTCGGTTCGATGAGATATGCGAGGGCGATGGGATCGTGCGGATTGAACCCAAGCACTCCACCGAGTCGCTGCGTGACCTGCACCCATCCTGCAACCGACTCTCTGACATACGTCGCGAAGCGATCATTGGAGAGCTTGGCGAGAACCGGCTCGAATTCTTCAGGTTCTATTACTACCTTTGTGGTCACGTCGAGCCCTACAAGGACTTTGGGGACCGGGCAATCGAAGACCATTGAAGCGGCGTCGGGATCTATCCAGATATTGAACTCCGCGAACGGCGTGATGTTCCCCTCTCTGTTGATCGCTCCTCCCATAATCACGATCGAATCGATCTTCGAATGCAGGTCGGGTCGTTGATGCAGAAGTACCGCGACGTTGGTCAGCGGGCCGATGGCCACGAGAGTGACCGGACGCTCGGCACGCTCGATCAATGAAGCCATATCCCCGACTGCGAACCCGCTAACGGAAGCGGCATCGTCGAGCTCGATCGATCCACGGTAGTCGATGGGACCGGACATGCGACGCAGGACGTCCATTCCGGCATAGAACGGTTGTCGAAACAACGGGGTGCGCGAGCCGATGCTGAGCGGGATGTCTGCACGCAAGTATGCGAGCGTTGCTTCCATGCTCTGCACCCCGAGCACTGCAGGAACGTTACCCTCTACGATCGAAACAAGCTCGATGTTTATCTCGTGTCCACCGAGGGCGAACAGAAGCGCGAGATTATCATCGATATCCGCGTACGCGACACCCATACCCGGATCGGCGTCCAGTATGATTGACTTTACATTCTCGTTCGACATCTTGGTCCTATCCTTTGATCTCGCTGCCGGTTACGGCACGTATGTAGTACTTCTGCAGTGACATGAGTATAATCACCGGGATTACCGCGGTGATCGTAGCTGCGGCGAACTGTTCGTTCCAGAACACTCCGTATTCGCTCGTCAATCGTGCGATGGCAACCTGAACGATGGCGTACTCACGGCTCGGATTTGCGATTAGCGGCCACAGGAATGCCAGCCAGATATCGAGGAAGAGGATCAGCCCCGCACTGATCAATGCCGGCCCCGACATCGGCAGGAAGAGCCTCCAGTAGATCGTGCGCCACGGCGCTCCGTCGATCTTGGCCGAATCGACGTAGTCATCCGGAATCGCCATGAAGAACTGACGGAACAACAGGATTACCACTCCGTTCAAAGTCGCGGGAATAATCAACGCCTGGTAGGAGTTCGTCCACCCAAGCGCTCGAATCAGCATGAAGAGGGGAATGGCGATCGCCTGGAACGGAACGAGGTATGCGAACACCGTCACCATGAATATGAGATTCTTTCCGGGGAATCTCATTTTCGCGAATACGATTCCGCCCATGGAGTTCACGATCAATCCGAGCCCGACGGTACTCGCGGTTACGAAAAAGGTATTGAAGAGAGCGCGGCCGAACCCTTTCTCGAATATCTCGAAGTACGCCTCCAGACTGAACGGTGTCGGCGAGAAGGTCATAAGGCTCAGTGGCGTTATGTAGCGAAATATGATCGGGTTCGGGCGAAAGGACGAGACGAAGCCCCAGACAACGGGAAACAGCGTCACGATCATACCGATGAGTACGACGAAGTACCAGGCGAGGGTCAATCCGGTGCGTTTTGCGGTAACCGCGCTAATTGCCACCATAGATCAATCCTCCCGCCCGAGAAGTCGGAACTGTATCGCGACCACTACGAGCAGCGAGGCAAGCAGGATCGTCACCATCGCCATGCTCCGTCCGAAATCGCCGTAGACGAATCCGCTGCGATACGCCTCGAACATCAGGACATTCGTTGACTGTTGCGGCCCTCCGCCGGTGATAATGTACATCGGATCGAAGAGGACCCAGTTCACGCTGGTATCCACGACGAGAACGAAGAGCAGGATACGCTTGATCAACGGGAGTGTGATCGACAGAGTCTGGCGCAGATAGTTGGCTCCGTCGATCTGAGCCGACTCGTAGAGGCTTCGTGGTATGTCGTTCAAACCGGCGATCAGGAATATCATCCAGAAGCTGACACCTTTCCAGCTTGTAAGCAGGATGATACTCCAGAGTGCCTGACTCGAGCTGGTGAAGAACGGTTGAGGGTTCATCCCGAGCCACATGAGTATACTGTTGACGATGCCCTGGTCCGGATTCAGGAGTATCCGCCAGATTACGCTGGCCACCGATACCGACATTCCGACCGGTATTATGTAGATGCTGATGAACAGTCCCACACCCGGTTTCCTGGCGGTAAGCAAGAGGGCGAGCAGGAGCGCGATAAATATCTGTATAGGGTTCACGAATACGTTGAAAACCAACGTAACCCGGAATGAGTTCCGGAATACCGGGTCCCGGAACAGATCGAGGTAGTTCTCCAACCCTATGAACTGCCGCGTTCGCTGTCCGCTTCGGAAAATCTCAGTGAAAAGGCTGTCGATAAGGGCGGTTCCGATCGGATAGAGCCGGAATACCACCAGTCCGACAACGACCGGCAACAGAAAGAGAGCGGCACTCTTGTGCTCTGGTTTCAATCGTAGGATCTGCATCGCCTAATACGTACCCCCAACACAAAACGGGTGCGGACCGCGCCGTCGCGTCTGGAAAAGAATCCAGACGCTGCCGGCCGGCCCGCATTGATGCTCTGCCGATCGAGTTACTGATATCGCCGCAGGGCGCGGTCGATTCTCGCTGCGGCATCCGAGAGAGCGGTTTCAACATCCACTCCGTTTCGAATGTCTTCGAACGCTTCATTCAGACCACGCTCGAACTCGAAGAAGCCGGGCGTCGCCGCGCGAGCAACGGCGGTATTCTCCGCCTCATACGCGGCAATCCGGTATGCGATAAACGGCTGCTCGGCGAATTGCTCATCGGTTTGGATCTGTTCGAGAAGCGTGACGTGGGCGGGGAACTGCCCGTGGCCCTCCAGCCAGAACTCGGCAATATCGATGCTCGCGGTCATCCATCGAACGAAGTCGGCCGCGGCGTCGATATTCTGTGTATGACTCCAGATACCTACGTGCCAGCTCCCGGTCGGCGTCCTCGGAACACCGTCTGCAAAATACGGGTGGGGGGCAACACCGTAGTTCAGGTCTTCGACATCCTGGAAGTTTGCCCTGATGTTCCACAGGCCGCCGACGAAGAATCCCGTTCGACCCGCAGCGAAGAGCTCGGGGGTTTCAGCCGGTGACGTACCTCTTCGAGCAATACCCCACTCACCGTAGAGATTCTGGTACCACTGAAACGCTTCGATCCAGGCGGGGTTTGTCACATCGGTGAGGCCATCTTCTCCGATTCCGTCGCCGCCACCTAGCGATTCCGGGAGAACCTGCAGCTGGTAGTAGCGGTTAACCTGATCGAACTGAAAGCCGGAGATGTCGTCACCGAGCGCGTCGACCAGCTTCGCCGCCTCGACAATCTCTTCCCAGGTCCAGCGGTCTTCGACGTCGGCCGAGGGGAATTCCACTCCGGCACGCTCGAGAAGATCCTTGTTGTAGTATAAGACCTGTGACGAGTTGTTCAGCGGTGCGCTGAAGAAGCTTCCGTCGACGGAACCTGCGTCGATTGATGCGTCAGACCAGAGTTCCTCCATCTCCTCTGTGGTGAAGTATTCGTCGAGCGGCAGGATGAACCCGCGCTCGGCATAGTTCGCCGTGACCGGACCATCGACGAATATTACGTCGATATCCCGGGCTTCCGATCGCTGTCGCACCTCAATCGTTTCGAAGAGCTGGTCGAACGGATAGCCCTCCATCCCTATCTCGATTCCCTGGCTCTCGCCGTACTCAAGGATGAAGTCCTCGAGAACATCGACGGCCCAGTCGCCGATCACCATGTTAAGTTGGTCAGCTGCAACTTCCTCCGCTTCTCCACCGGCGAAAGTGGTCGCCGGAAGCAGGAGTACAAATGCGATAACCAAACACCATTTCGAACCAATTCGTGTTCGAGTCATAGGAGCCTCCTCTAACTGACTCCAGAATGATCGGATAGATCTGCGACGGCAAGTACGATTGGTACTCTATAGGTACCCTGTTTCGATCGGTCGGGAGTTCACAGGAAGTGAACGTATGCGGCGGCGATCTCGATCGCCTCTCGCCGGGACTGGGCGCCGACGGCCTCGTAGATATTCGAAAGATAGTTCTTTACGGTTTGTTCGGCGAGATGAACCCTCTGTCCGATGTCGCGGTTGCTGTACCGCTCTACCAGGAGTCGAAGAATCCTTCGTTCCTTGGCGGAGAGCTGATAGTACCACGCAGGCAGTCGAGAATCTTCGAAACCACCGTGATACACCGAGCCGGTCGCGGGTCGAAGAACCTTCTGGGCGATATTAGCCGGGAGAAGAAATGCCCCGGCTCGAATTGCGCTGAGCGCGTCGATCAACTCGTGCGCCGGCATGTCTTTGAGCAGGTATCCAATGGCGCCGCTCTTGACCGCCTCGGTCACATACTCGTCGTCATCATAGGTGGTGAGCATTACGATCTTCGTCTCGGGAACGTCAGCGTGGATCAAACGGACAGCGGAGACGCCACTCATCTCCGGCATGCGCACATCGAGGAGCACGATATCGGGGCGGTGGGTACGTACCAGTTCCACAGCTTCGATCCCGTTGTAACCGACGCCGATCACCTCTATGTCGGGAGCATTGTTGCGGAGAACCTCGCTGAGACTCTGAACAAAAAGGACCTGGTCATCGACCAGTATCACACGTGTCTTCATGGGCCGGAATCTCCCGCATCCGCAGCGGCAACCAGTGGAATCTTCGCCGTGATGACGAACCCGGCGCCGTGGGTGTACCAGACATCACCACCGATTGCCGAAACGCGCTCTCTCATACCCTGGATACCAATCCCTTCTTCTACCGCGGAGGCACCGATACCGTTGTCACGTACCGTCACGAACAACCAATCTCTATCCTCCAGAAAACGTATCGTCACCCGGGTCGCCTGCCCGTGCCTGAATGCATTCGTGAGGCATTCCTGAACGAAGTGGTAGATGGTGAGAAACACGGTGGCATCTTCGACGCGTTCGCGCCCGGCAAGCAGCTCGAACTCAACGCTGACTCCTGTTGCCCGTTCGTAGATTCTCAACAGCTCCGAAAGGGCATCGATCCCGCGTGGCAGCCCCTTCTCCGCCGCCCGCAGCAGTCTGAGCACTCGTCTCGTTTCGTACAGGCCGGTCTGTGCCTGATGCCTTATCGCCTCGACCGATTCACGTGCTCGCCCGGAATCCGGAGAGAGACCGGATATGGCGGCTTCACTGAGCATCGTGATGTTGGTCAGAGTGTAGCCGATATCGTCGTGGATCTCACGGGTAATACGGTTACGCTCTTCCAGTAACGCCTGATGGCGAGCGAGCTTCGCGTAATCGCTGTAACCGATGTTCGCCTCGGAGAGTTCATCGACACTCCCTTCGAGATCGTTCACTTTTCGTTGGAGTTCCACGCGGTGCCGGGCGTTCCTCAACTCTCTACCCACGAAAAACGCGATGAGCGCGGCCCACACGGACAAGACGAAGACGGTCGCCGCTCCCGATTGCGCCGGCGCATCCGGGAATGGGGTGATAACGTTCATCATCCCGATCGTCCATACGGTATGAAACGCCATGACTCCAGACACCATCGCGCTGCTCCCGCTCGTCGCCGCGACAATCCCCAAATAGAACAGGAGAGTGAGCCGAATTCCGAGTTCGTCGCCGAACGGAACGCCGGCGATACAGACGAAGAACGCCACGACCGGAATGATATAGTTGCGCCAACGCTTGAGCAGCAACGCCGCTGCCGTGACCGCAATTACAATAGCCATCAAGAGGAGAAACTGGCGCATCCACGGAGTGAGTGGTGTCTCATTGCCGCTTCGCAGCACCATTTGCACCGCCAGGGTAGCGACCACTGCGGCGAGCAGCGTGTACGTGATGCGCATTGCAGGTGGCATAATAGCATATGAGCCCTGCAGCGGAAGAGCTGCCGTTTCGACCGTTCGTCGTATTCCCGAGACGGGATCGATGCCGGCGCAGGTCTGACTACTCGCCACCCGCGGGAAGCACGTAGTTCTCCATCCGGTCGTAGAAGTCGGCCATGATGGCATCGCGATCGAAGTGTTCCCACACAATGACCTCCCTCGGATTCTCCGGACGTTCCGACCAGCCGCCATCCTCCAGATCCCGGAGTACGGGCGCGGGAATGGTAGTGGACTGCGCCCAATCCGGGTTTTTCACGATCGCTACCGCCGCCATATCGAAGAGAGGACGCGCGGGAGGGTCACCGACCATCTCGTAGTTCTCGAAGAGCGAGACGGAATAGTCGCCGAAGGTGGTATGCTCGCCGCCGTGCCGGCCGACAACCGGATCGTCGATTTCCGGTCCCTTCCCCGGCATGGTCTCACGGATGTCGGCCAGCGTGGCGCGGACTGCATCCGTTCCGGATGCCCTGCCATAGCGCACCGTGACGATCTCGAAGTGTACGTCGGTATTCAACAAGTATTGTGCGGCGCCGCGATCGTTCTCCTTGTTGTATTCGCCGGTTCTCGGGTAGTTGGAGCCGAGCCAGACAACCCGGATGTTCTCGGCGATGGCGGGTTCTTTCTCCAGAGCCAGCGCGATATTGGTCAACTTGCCGATAGGCAGCAGTACGAGCTCGCGGTCATCGTCGGCGAGGGCGCGTTCGATGATGAAATCGACCGCTTCATGACCGTCGAAATCCGGCTCGTCGAGGTCGGGTCTGATCTCCTCGAAGCTTCCGTCCGCACCGAGGTAGACATCTATCACACCTTTCAGGCCGCACAAGGTCACGACGCGCTCGGCCTCGTCGTAGTGCTGTTGCACGTTGCCGCCACCCCACGTCGCGTTGACCGTAATACCTTCGACGTCGAAGATGTCGCCGTTGAAGAGCGTGTACGCGATGGCGTGCTGATCATCGATCTCGTTATTGGCGTCGGTGTCCAGGATAACGCGGATTCGCTCACCGCTCGCCGAGCAAGCGGTAGCGAAAAACAGCGCCGCGGTGGCGAAGAGCGCCGTCGTTCGCCAAACGGCACGGCCACTGACACGGCCTTGGATAGAGTGTCGCATGAATTGACTGCGCATTTCGTCTCGGTTCTCCTCTTCGTCGAATCCTCCTGTGAATCGACGACCGTGTTAGCGCTCATAGTAGAGAGGAGCTATCGCGGACAGCAAGACCGCGGCTCCGTATCGGACACTCTCTCGAACCGCACCGAAAACGTGCGCTATACTGCCGCGGAAACAAGACGCAGGAGCGAAACAGGCATGTCGACAGAGTCAGGAATTTTCGTGCAGCTACGAGATATTCTCTCGTACCGCTTTCTCTCCGAGCCGCGCTTCGGCCCCTCACGCATCGGAGCCGTCCGCCCGCTCGTTTTTCGATGTCGCACGGCGGACTACGATGATAACCGGTACGTGAGCGATCTGTGGTTAATGGAGCCCGGCGCCGAGCCCGCCCCGGTACAGCTGACCTCCTGCGGCCGGGTCGGCCCATTCGCGTGGGAGGACGCCGGGCATCTGCTCTTCGTCTCCGATCGCGACCCCGACGATCAGAAGAAGCGGGAGGATGGGGAGGAGTTCGCACAGTTCTATCGGATCGCGATTCACGGCGGCGAGGCGACCCCCGCCTTCCGGGTCGATTACGCGGTGGGCGACTTTCGCGTGCTCGGCGACGGAAGAATCGTCTTCGCCGCGACCGCACATCACGCGAGCAAGGAAGAGCGGGAGGCGCGCAAGGAGGCCGGGCTGACGCTCATGAACGAGGTGCCGTTCTGGTCGAACGGCTCCGGGTTCGTCAGCGATACCCGATCGGCTCTCTTTCTTGCCGACGACGAAGGCGGGGTAACCCGCCTGACACCCGACGATCTCGCCGTCGATTCTTTCGAGATTTCTGAGGATGATGACACGATCCTGCTCGCCGGCTACGCCTACGAAGGCATGCGCCCGGCGCGAAACCATCTCTACCACCTTTCGCTCTCATCCTGCGACTTGAACCGACTGAGCGACGATTCTCCGAGAGAGTACGATCGCCCGGTCTTTACCGGCGACCGGTCCGCGGTGGTGCCGGTGAACTTCATGGAACGCTACGGGATCAATGAGAACCCCGACTTCGTGGCGGTCGATCTCCAGGTGGGAAGCATGCGCCGGATTACCGAACGGCTCGACCGCTCTCTCGGCAGTTCGGTCGGCAGCGACTGCCGCCACGGCAAGCCGTCGCCGATGCGCTTCGCCGACGGGTGGCTCTACTTCGTCTCCACCGAGGGGCTGTCGTCGGGCCTCAGGCGGCTCGATCCGGTCTCCGGAGAGGTCGAGGATGTGTACCTTCCGGCCGGCAGCGTCGACGCCTTCGACCTCCACGACGGCAACGCGCTTATCGTGGAG
>PUOG01000045.1 GCA_003552745.1 Spirochaetaceae bacterium | reverse complement strand
GGTTTCATCTTCGAGCGTTGCATCCCCATTCATTCGACGTGCTCCGGTACTTCTGCGGCGAGGTGAAGGCGGTTGCCTGCTTCTGCATGAAAGGCGAAGGGCGTGCAATCTGGTCGAATGCGCAGATGATTCTGCACTTCGAGAACGGGGTAATAGGCAACCTGGCGGGAAGCTACGACGCTACCGGACCGAGCGGGAGTTTCGGCCTCGAACACGTCGACCTTGCCGGTTCCGAGGGGCGGTTTCTGCTCGAAGAGGCGTGCCAGGCTCTCACGTACTATCCCCGGCACAGCATGGAGATCGAGACATATCGATATCTCGGCGGGATGATGCACTTTGAGGAGACCTTCAAGAGCCGCATCGATGCGTGGGTCGACCAGTTGGCGGACAATGTCCCCCACGATCAGATCGAGGCTTCCGGTCGGGACGGCCTGAAGGCGCAGGAGATCATCGAGGCGGCAATAAGAAGCTGGGAGAGCGGCTCGATCGTGCACCTCGACTGAACTCGAAACGAGTTTGGCGACGAGCCGGGAATCCTAAAGGAGCGTAGTTACCATGATTAAACTTGGCGTAAATTCCGTGTTGTTCGACGGATTCGATTTTCGTACCGCGGTCGAGAATGTGGCCGCCGCCGGCTACGACGGGATCGAAGTATCGGCGATACACGGCATGTGCGAGCATCTGGAGTTGCATCGATGGAAGGAGCAAGCTCCCGATATTCGAAGTTTGGCAGCCGATCACGGCCTCGATCTCCTCTCGATGGAGCATGCCAAACTCGACGAGGAGCGGCTTCCGATCGCGTTCGAGGCGGCGGCGGAGTTGGGGATACCGGTGGTCAACGTCGGCCCCGGCGGCACATCCGACGACGAGGCGTCGCTGAAGGAGAGCATCGACCGCCTCGGGCGCATGGCGGAGCGGGCCGAAAGGGCCGGAGTAACGCTGTGTGTGAAAGCGCACGTGGGGCAGTCGATCTACGATACTCCAACCACTCTCAAGGCAATGGATGCTATCCGGACGAACGGATTCGGGGTCGATATGGATCCGAGCCATATCTACCGCGCCGGTGAGAATCCGGAGAAAGCGCTTCCTGAGGTGCTCGATCGCGTACGGCACGTGCATATTCGTGATTGCAAGGGCCGCCAGGCAGGCCCGGGGGCTCCGCCCGATCAGGCGTGCGGACGCGGCGATATCGACCTTATGGCGTATTGCAAGGTCATGGTCGACGGCAACTACGACGGTCCGGTGTGCCTCGAGGTCATCGGTGCGGCGAAGCATGAGCTGCCGCTTAACCGGGTTGTCACGATTGCAGCGGAAAGCTATGGCTATCTGAACGCCTGTCTCAGGCATCTCGGTGGACGCGATTAAGGAGGATCGAAGTGGCACGACAGCCGAACCTTGTACTCATAGCTATCGATAGTTTGCGTGGTGACCATACGAGCCTCAACGGCTACGAACGGCTTACCACACCGCACATCGACCGGTTCGCCGCAGGTGGCAGCACGTTCACCGGATTGCTGAGTCCGAGCATCCCCACCACCCCGGCGTATGCGTCGATGCTCACCGGAATGGATTGCTTCTCCACCGACGTCGTTGCACTTCGCCACGAAGGGCCGCTGCGCGCGGGCGTTGTTACCCTTCCGGAATTGCTTGCGGATAAAGGATATAATACTACGTGCGTCGGCTTCAGCGGCAACGCATCATCTCGTGGCTTCCAGAGCTATCTCGACTACCGGGCGTGGGGATCGTGGGAAGAGGGTCGGTTGCCGAAGGCCGATCGGTTGAATGAAGTTGCTATTCCCGAGTTGAAGCGCCTGGCGGCTCAGTCGCAGCCGTTCTTTCTCTTTCTACGGCATATGGACCCGCATTCGCCGTACCTGCCGCCGCAACCGTTCGAGCGCATCTTCTACGACGGCAACGAGTTCGACCCCGAGAACCGAAGTCTCGATCCCTTATATGCATTCAAGCCGTTCGCCGATTTCTTCAAGAGCTGGTTTCCACCGGGATGTACCGATAAGGATTACATCATCGCCCAGTACGACGGCGCCATCGCGTACATGGATGCGGCGATCGCCAACATCTTCGAATCGATCCGTGCGCTGGGACTGGAGGAGGACACCCTCGTCGTCGTAACCTCGGATCACGGAGAAACGCTCTACGATCACGAGTGCTGGTTCGATCACCATAGCGTTCATGAGTGCGTTCTCGACGTCCCGCTGACGATGCATTTTCCCGGCAAGATTCCGGAGGGAGTGCGGTTCGACGACATCTGCCAGACGAAGGACCTCATGCCCACGATGCTGGATCTGCTCGATATCAGCCCGAATACCTCTCTCGACGGCCGAAGCCTTGTGCCACTATTCCGTGGCGAGGCGCGTACGGTGGAACCGGAGATGTACATTACCGAGGCGACATGGATGCGCAAACACGGGTGGCGCACACCGGAGTGGAAGCTGATCCATGCGCTCGAGCCCGATATCCATGGAAAGCCCGAGATCGAGCTGTATAACCTCGTATCCGATCCCGATGAGAATCATAATGTCGCGGACGACGAGCCGGAAGTCGTGAAGTTTCTCGAACAGCGGATGCAGGCGCATATCAAGGCACGCGAAGCCGATACCGGTCGCACGAATCCGATGTACACGAATCTGAACTGGCACGGACTCGGCACCGGTCCGTTCAAGAGTTCGGAGGAAGCGTACAACGCGATGCATATCGGTTCGGCGAGTGAGGCC
>PUOG01000333.1 GCA_003552745.1 Spirochaetaceae bacterium | reverse complement strand
GCATCGGCGTTCGAGGCAGCCTGGCTTACCGAGCTTGCTCCCGGAATTGCGACGACATGCGAATCGTGCCGTTGGATGCACCACGCGAGAGCGATCTGCGCCGGCGAGGCGTTGTGGGCCTCTCCGACTTTCGTGAGCAGGTCGATGAGCGGACGGGTTGCCTCGAGCCCGCGCGACCTGAAGCGTCTCATGTACTTGCGCGGCCCGGGGCTGCGGCGGATGTCAACATCACCATGAAACTTCCCGGTCAGAATACCCTGGGCGAGTGGGGAGTAGGCGATAATCGAGATACCGAGCTCCTTCGCGGCATCGAGGACGCCGTTCTCTTCGATGGTGCGGTTCAGAAGGCTGTACGGCATCTGATTGGATGCCAGAGGGATGCCTTCGGCGGCGAGGCGTGCGTGGGCGGCGCGCATTCTCTTCTCGTTGAAGTTGCTCACGCCGATAGCGCCGATCTTGCCGCTTTCGTGCAGTTCGGCCATTGCCTCTGCCTGGCGGTCGACACTCGAGAAACTGAATGGTTGATGAATCTGGTACAGGTCGATGTGTCTGCCGCCGAGCGCTTCCTGCCGCTTCGGGAAGGTGCGCGCGACCGATCCGGCGAACCGGAATGCGGGAAACCACTTGTCGGCGATCCGGTAGCGCGAACGGTCGACGTCGATCTCATCGAGCGCTTCGGCGAGCGAACGCTCGGAGGCGCCCTTGCCGTAGACTTCGGCGGTATCGAACCAGTTCACTCCCCGGTCGAGCGATGTGCGTACGATCTCGCGCACCGTCTCCTGTGAGAGCCTTGCCCAATAGCCTCCGACCAGACCCTTGCCGCGTGAAAACTGCCAGCAGCCGAGGCCGATCGGGCTTACCCGTATCGTGCTGTTGCCGAGAGTGTATTCTTCCATTGCACCTAATGATACGAATACCGGCGGCTCAGCGCACACCCCTCGGCTGTTCGGGAGCTCTATCGGGCACCGCCCACTCACTCCACCGAGATGAACACGTCGATGTTGAATCCGTGGCGCAGGAACTCATCGGCGTCGTCGAGGGAGATGGAGACCGGCACAACCGTCTCGTTGTTGCGCTCGAATGCTGCCGCGGAGATCGCGGTTACCGTCCCGTTGTAGCTGCGCGTGCGGTCGGCGATCGGGATCATCTCCACCGGAGCGCCGACGGCCACATCCCGGATGAACTCTTCGAGCACATCGGCTTCCACCATCGCCGACTCGAGGTCGATAACGCGGAACGCCGGCCGGCCGCTTTCGAGCAGATCGCCGGGGGAGAGGGTGAGCTCGGTGATCACGCCGCTGTCGACCGGGAAGACCACCGTGTCGCCGCTGAGATAGTCGCTTCTCGTGCGATCACGCAGGCGTTCGATCCGTGCCTGAAGCGCGTCGGCTCGCGCGCGTTCGACATCGATGCGACGCGAGCTTCGAAGACGTTCGAGGCTCAGGCGCAGGTCCTCTACTTCCTTGCGCAAGCGTTCGACCTCGCGCCGGTAGGCGGCCATTTCTACCCGGGTGATGAATCCCGAGTCGTACCGCGCCTCCCGCAAGGCGTGGTCTTGCTCTTCCTCGGTCAGCCGCTTCTCCGCGAAGGCGATATCGTGTTCGAGAAGCGCGCGCTCCATCTCCTGATCGGTGACCGATGCCTGGATCTCGAGTCGGAGGAGCGCGAGCTCCTCGCGGAGGAGTTCGATCTCCTCATCGCGCTCGGAGGTGTCGATGGCGAGTACCGGCTCTCCGCGGGAGAGCCGGTGTCCGTTCTCCGCGTAGACCACGGTCACGCGGGCGGCGAAGTCGAGACTCACGGTGAGCTCGTTGGCGGCGGTGACCTTGCCGAACGCCTCCACGCGCCCGCGCGGCGTGCGCGCGGCAGTCGCGGTTGCGCTGTCCGAAGAGGCGGTGGCCGCTTCCGCGTGGTCGCCGGAGCGGTCCGCCGCGTCGGCGTCGGTTGCGGCTATCGTGCCGTTTCCCCCGGCGGTCGCGTCGCCGCTTGTCCCGGAGAGGGCGTCTCCGCACCCGGCGAGCAGCAGCGCCATCGCAGTTGCCGAAATCGCGGCGGTTACCATCATCACCCAGAATCTTCTCTTTTTCATGACTCGTTCCATACCTTTCCGTCACGCAGCCGGATTATCCTGTTCCCGTAGGCCGCCGCTTCTTCCGAATGGCTGACCTGTACGATCGTGACGTTCCGCTCCTTGTTGATTCGCTGCAGCAGCGCGAGAACCTCCTCGGAGGTCTTACTGTCGAGGTTGCCGGTCGGCTCGTCGGCGAGAATGATGTCCGGCTCGTTGATGAGCGCACGTGCGATCGCCACCCGCTGCTGCTGACCGCCGGAGAGCTCGCGCGGGGTGTGACGGGTGTGCCCGGCGAGCCCGACGCTCTCCACGATCTCCCGGCAGCGTTCGCCGTACTCTCGCGCCTTTCGCCCGTCGAGCAGCACCGGAAGCATTACGTTGTCCTCTACGGTGAGGTTCGGCACGAGGTTGTAGAACTGGAAGACGAATCCGACCTTGCGGCGGCGGAAGAGGCTCTGCTCACGATCGCTCAACCCCGCGAGGTCGGTGCCGTCGATAGAGATGCGTCCGGAGGTCGGCGCATCGAGTCCGCCCATCAGATAGAGCAGGGTGCTCTTGCCCGAACCGGACGGCCCCATGATCGTCACGAAGTCGCCCCGATTGATGGCAAGGTCGACGTCGACGAGCACCTTCAGCGCAACTTCGCCCAGGACGAATGTCTTGCAGAGCCGG
>PUOG01000272.1 GCA_003552745.1 Spirochaetaceae bacterium | reverse complement strand
GAAGCCGGGCAACTCGAAGGAGGTGGACCCGTACCATCTCGTGGCCTTTCGTGGTGAGTGGTACCTCATCGGATACGATCGCTCCGAAGGTGAACGCCGGTGTATCGCGTTGTCGCAGCTACAACAGAGCGAGCCACACGAAGAGCGATTCGAGGTGCCGGAGGACTTTGACCCGGCCGACTTCGTCGATCCACGCTTCGGGGTTCATCCCACCGATGACCCACGTCCGGTCTCGCTACACTTCACCGCCGAACTCGCGCCGCACATAGTGCGCAAGACGTGGCACACCACCCAGACGATCGACAGCCATGACGACGGCTCACTCACACTACGCTTTCGCGCGACCCATCTCCACCAGGTACGTGCCTGGGTGCTCGGCTGGGGCGCCGGGTGCACCGTGACCGAGCCCGCCGAGCTCGCCGAATCGATCCGCGCCGAGCTGCGCGAGATGGCGCAGAGCTACGAACAGACGCGCCGGTGACACTCGACGAGCTCGGAGAGCACCATCGCCGTGGCGCCCCATATTCGCAGCGTACTTTGCGCACCATCGCTCAACTCGTAGCACGGCGCTTCGATCGGACCGTGGATCGTTTCGAACAACGCGGATGAAACGCCGGCGGAGAGGCGATCGAGACGAACGGTGATAATGTCGGCAACCTCCCGGGGGTCCGGAAGGTAGGCCGGAGGTCTACGATCGCCGACAACAGCGACGACCGGTGTCATTGTGTAGTTGCTCACCGGAATGTAGAGCGGTGTCAGCGCACCGAGCACTCGAACCGATTCAGGAGATATTCCGATCTCCTCATGCGCCTCTCTCAACGCCGTTCCCGTCGGAAACTCGTCACCCTCTTCGGTCGCACCGCCCGGGAGTCCGATTTGTCCCGAGTGCGGTCGACCATCCTCGGTGCGAACGATTGCCGGAAAGGCGGGCGAGAAATGGCCGGGCGGCGAGGCGCCTGCGGATCGGCTTTCGACCGCACTAAGACCACCCGCGCGCACATCACGTGCAGTCTCACCGCGAGAACGCCCGCCGCCCGCGCTCTCACCATCGAAGAGAGCTATCAGGACCGCACTTCGCCGCGCACCCTTCGGTGCGGCTTCGTAGTCGTGATCGATTCGCCCGGTGGGCGACAGACGCATCTGCGCTGCGAGACCGGGCAACGAGCCGTTGGTAAGCTCTCTTTCGAGAGATGAGATGTAGGCGTCGAAATCCATACTCGGTGCGAACCCGATCATATCCGGGAACGGGGTCGCGTGGCGATGCGTTAGGCACTATAATTCACAATCACGCTATGAAGTTCGGATTCGGTTTCTACAGTCAAATGCTCGACGATGAGTACATGCGATTCGCCCGTCAATGCGGGGCAACGCATGCGGTAGTCCATCTCGTCGACTACACCGGAGGACGTCGCGTATCGCATGACGACCAGCCGGTCGGATCGGACGAGGGATGGGGGCGAGCGGGACTCACCCTCGACATGTGGAGCTACGATGCTCTCGCGCGCCTGCGCGAACGGTTCGAGGCTCACGGACTCGTGTTCGAGGCGATCGAAAACTTCGACCCCGCGCTATGGCACGACGTGTTGCTCGACGGGCCGAAACGCTCCGAGCAGATCGATCGGCTCTCCGAGATAATCCGAACGCTCGGAAGAGTCGGAATTCGGGTGATGGGATACAACTTCAGTATCGCGGGTGTCGCCGCGCGAATCACCGGTCCGTTCGCGCGCGGCGGCGCGGAGAGCGCCGGGATGGACGGCATCGACGATCGGCCGATTCCCGAGGGCATGGTCTGGAACATGGCGTGGCGCACGCCGACCGGCCCGGAGGTGCTTACTCCGATCTCCGAGGACGAACTGTGGAGCCGGCACCGGCGTTTTCTCGAAGAGCTGCTCCCGGTAGCCGAGGAGGCCGGCGTGTTTCTCGCCGCCCACCCCGACGACCCACCGGTCGAACGGCTGCGGAGACAACCGCGACTCATCCGCCGGCCGAGCGATTTCCAGCGCTGCATCGACCAGGTGAGCTCACCGAGCAATCGCCTCGAGTTCTGTCTTGGCACACTCGCCGAGATGCCCGATGCCGGCGAGGAGGAGATCTACGAGGTTATCGAGCACCACGCAGCGGCAGCCAATATCGGCTACATACATCTTCGAAACGTGGTTGATCGTGCCCCACACTACCGCGAGGTCTTTCTCGACGAAGGGGTTCTCGACGTGCCGCGGATTCTCGCAATCCTGCGGAAGCACGATTACGACGGGGTCATCATACCCGACCATACACCGCTCATGAGCTGTCCGGCTCCGTGGCACTCGGGCATGGCGTTCGCGATCGGTTACCTGCGTGGCTGCAGCCACGCCGGTTGACCGCCGCCGCCTACGTACCTCCCGTGTTTCTCCGATGCCGCGGCAGCTCCTCGATGACCGGATCAAGCCGGACCGTACCGTCGACGATGTGGACGCCCACCCGTCTCGAGAGCACCCGACCGAGTGATGCGCGCGCGCGCTTTCGGTAGTCGCGATACCGGTCATTCGACACGAGAAGACAGCCAAGCGTTTTCGCCTCGGCCAGGACGGTCTCATCCGCCTCGGTCCCCGGCGGGACGACCTCAATGCTTGCCGGAGCCGCCACGTCGTCGAGGAGCCCGGCGTCCGGCACCTCCTCCCGGATATTCGCGTCAAAGATGACGCGAATATCACCGATACCGTATTCCGCCGAGAGCTCCTCGCAGAGTGCGAGCACGTACTCGATGCGGGGAAGCCCGCCGCGCTCACGCACCATTCGATTCCACGCCACGTTGCTGCCGTCGACGACGATCGAGCCGGCGTTGAGCTCGTCGAAGGCGTATCGCACCACTTCGCCTGCCTCGCCACGGCGCCGATTCCAGTACACCAGCGCGCGAAACTCATCGCGCTCGAGCAGCGTGCGTTTGAGCCGAAGCGGGTCGAAGAGCGCGGCGACATGCTCCTCGGCGACGCCGCTATCGAGCAGAATTCCGGTCGCTTCGTCACGCAACGCTTCGATATCGGTCGAGCGCCACGTTTCGCGTTGCGGGGTAATGCATCTCTCACCGCAGATCTTCCGGCTCGAGAGCAACGCGGCACACCACCGGTGTGCGATCGGCGCCTTCGGACCGACGATCGCCCGCCCCGATGCCCTGCACAGCGGTCCGAGAGACTGCCCCGGCCGGTACTCCTGCACCAGTTGAAAGAGAATGAGCTCGGCATCATCCATACTCAGCATCCACCCGCCTGCCGTATTGACCCAACACTCGTCGACGTTGCTAAATTATAGACGGTACGCTATGGGCAACGCACGCAATTACTACGAAGCGCTCGGTATCGGTCGCGACGCGGATCGCGAAGAGATACGCAAAGCGTTTCGACGGAAAGCGAAAGAACACCATCCCGACACCCAGTCCACCGGTAACGTCGAGTCATTCCGGCTTGCCCAGGAGGCATACGAGACGTTAGCCGACGACTCGTCGCGTCGGAGATACGATCGTGAGCTCGAGCAGTCGGAGGCCGGGCTCGGCGGCGGTCCGTTCGGCAACGGTCGCGGCCGAGCAGCGGCCGGATTCGACTCGACCGAGCGCGCCTTCTCCAATTTATGGGATCTGTTCATGGCCGCGGCCGCGTCGGACCGCTCGACATCGGAGCCCAAGTTCCGCGAGAAGCGCTCGCGCGAACCGATCGATTACACGGTCCACCTCTCCGCCCGCGAAGCGGCGAGCGGTACGAGCGTGAATCTGCCGCATGAAGGGCGAAGACCGCTGGTCGCACACATCCCACCCGGTGTATACCACGGACAGGTAATAACCGTGGAGTTCGAGGATCTGTTCGGCCGGCGAGAGATCCATCTCCACATCGATATTCGCGGATAGGTTGATGAAATTAACGGCGATTCGACAGAATGGGCAGCTCGGACTGGTCGCTGTAGACCTGTTTATGGTCATCCTGCTGCTCGTGAACCTCGGCTGGATTCTCTTCGACTGGCTCTTCACCGCCGGCATCGTCCGCCCCGCGCTCGCCGAGGCTGTGCCCGAGTTCACCGCCTGGTACTCATCGGTGGTGGCGCCGCGTTTCTACACGATCGATCTCGCGTTCATCGCGGTATACCTGACGGAGTTCCTGGCGCGGTGGATCTTCGCGATCGTGCGTCGAAGCTATCACCGGTGGTTCTTCTTTCCGTTCGTTCACTGGTACGACCTTCTCGGCATGGTTCCGCTCGCCGGCTTGCGCATTCTTCGCCTGCTCCGCTTTATCGCGATCGCGCTTCGACTCCATCGGTCGGGACTCATCGACCTCACCGAGCTCCCCGCGGTGAGATTTCTGAGCAAGTACTACGGGATCGTGATTCAGGAGATCACCGACCGGGTCACCGTAAACCTGATAGGAGAAGTGCAGGATGAGGTCCGCCACGGCGGACCGGTTCTCGACCGGATCGTCGACGAAGTGGTACGTCCGCACAAGGAACCGCTCGTCGAATGGACCGCCCACCGGATCGAGGCGGTCGCCGCCGAAAAGTACGAACGGTACCGGGGCGATATCCGGCGCTACGTGCGGCGACGCATCAACACCGCACTCGAGCAGAACCGCGATTTCTCCCGGCTCGGTCAGATTCCGATGTTCGGGGGAATGCTGAGCGAAACCGTAGAACGGGCGGTCAGCGATATGGTTTTCTCGGTTATCCGCGACATCATGCAGGATTTCGCATCCGACCGTAATCGGGTGCTGCTGAACGAGACAGCCGACATAATCTTCGACGCGCTCGTCCTCAAGGAGGAGGACACGGCGCTGAGAAGGCTCGTCGTTGACACCGTAGACCGCTCGCTCGAAATCATCAAACAGCACGTAAGCATTCAGCAGTGGAAGCTCCGCGAACAGTCGTTCGACGAAGAGGACTTCCGCCGGCGAATGCGCGAGGAGCTGCACCGGTTCGCACAGGCGGCAACCGAATAGGCCGGGACGGAGATCACGCCGCCGCGTTTTCCGGCCGCGCGAGGCGGGCTAACAGCCCGAGCGCGATTCACGCCCGGCCGGGGCGTTCGGCGAGGGCGGCGCCCGCCCCGGCCTCTTCATACTCCTTTTCCCTTGCACCAACGTCGCGACCGTAATAGTTGTTCCGGTTCGACAATCGGTCCATTGACAATCTTATCTTTGGTGATAATCATCGCATACATATGCAATCACACAGGAGGATAGCTATGATTCGACGTATAACGGCGATTGCCGTTGCAATACTGATCGTCGCTCCGGCGTTCGTCTTCGCCGCGGGCCAGGCCGAACCCGAAGGTGAGCCGGTAGAGGAGATCACCATCTATACGACGACGGAGTCGTACGACCCGATTCGCTATGAGGCGGCGTTCATGATCGCCGATGCGTGGCAGGAGCTCGGCTTCCAGGTTAACGTCTCACCAATGGAGTTCTCGAGCCTGCTGCAGCTCTTCTACGACGAGCAGAACTTCGACGCGACCATTCTCGGTTGGTCGGGGCGTGTCGACCGACTCGATCCGCAGCACTTTCTCGGGACGCTGCACGGTGAACAGACCGATCTCGGCGCGAATAACCCCGGTGGTTACGAGAATCCGGAGTACGACGAGCTGTTCGTAGCCCAGTCGCGCGAATTCGACCCCGACCGAAGGCGCGAGATCGTCCAGCAGATGCAGGCGATCGCAGCCGACGACAATCCGGTCGACATTCTCTTCTATCGTGACGAGGTCGTCGGATACAACAACAACACGTTCACCGATTTCGTCGTAATGGCCGGTGAATCGCTCTATAACGAGTGGACGCCGCTCGAGGTCACGCCGCTGACCGATGATCGAATGCTCACCATCGGTACACCACAGGAGCCGGACACCATCAACCCGCTCGATTCCACCTCGGTGTGGGGATGGAAGTTCATGCGCATGTACTACGATAAGCTCGTGCGTCTCTCACCGGAGATCGAGCCGATTCCGTACGCAGCCGAAGAGATTACCGATGTTGATGACACCACCATCGATGTCGTGGTCAGAAGCGGTATGACCTTCCACGACGGCGAGGCGGTAACCGCCGAGGACGTGAAGTTCACCTACGAGTATTTCATCGACAACGACTTCGCCTATTTCCGACCATTTCTCTCCGATATCGACTCGATCGAGGTCATAGGTGGCGATACGGTGCGGTTCAACCTGGCCGAGCCGGTTGCGTCGTTCATCACCGTCACGCTGAGCCAGATTCCGATTCTTCCCCAGCACATCTGGGCCGATATCGAGAACCCGGCCGACCTTGCTCCGGATGAGATTCCGACCGTCGGAAGCGGACCGTTCCGCTTCGACCAGTACGATCGCGGCGAGTATAAGCGTCTTCTCACCTACGAGGACCACTTCGACGCCGACCGAATCGAGATCGACGGCATCGATTACATAATCTATGCCGACTCCGAGGGGGTGTTTACCGGACTCGTGACCGGCGAGATCGACATGACCGCCTGGCGCATGGAGCCGGGTCAGATCGAGATCGCTGAGGACGAGGACCACATCACGGTGGTGAGCGTCGGTGACTTCGGCTACTACCACATGACGTACAATCTGCGGCGTTCGCCGTTCGAAGATCGTCTCGTACGCCAGGCACTCTCATACGCGGTAGATCGCGACACGATCATCGACGTGCTGCTGCAGGGCCTCGGCGAGCCGGGCTACTCGGTAGTCGCGCCGATTAACGCCTTCTGGCACAACCCGGACATTACCCGGTACACCTACGACCTCGATCGCTCGCGAGAGCTTCTCGAGGAGGCAGGCTATAGCTGGGATTCCGAGGGACGCATTTACGCACCGAATTGATTCATACCGACCGGCGGCCTCTCCGGCCGCCGGTCGCGGAGAACGCGCACTATGCATCACGTAGTTCTGAAACGTCTCGGCCAAGCCGTCTTCACGATGTGGATCATCCTGACGGTACTCTTCTTCCTGTTCAGGCTCGGCCTTCCTGATCCGACGGTCGCACTGGTAAGCGAAGGCCTTTCACCGGAGGACCGCGCCCGGATCGCAGCCCGTTTCGGTCTTGACCGGGGTATATTTGCGCAGTACTTCATCTATCTACGAAACGTCCTGTCCGGAGAGCTCGGGCGATCGTTCCACTACAACGCCCCGGTAGCGGGCATCGTCGGCGATCGTTTCATGAACACAATGGCGCTCATGCTGCCGGCGATTCTCATTTCGTACCTCGTCGGCCCACTGCTCGGAGTACTGCTCGCCTGGAAACGCGGATCGCGTTTCGAGGTCGGCGGTATATCGAGCGCGCTCATACTCCGCTCGGCGCCGATGTTCTGGACCGGGATGCTCGCGGTCATGGTCTTCGGTATCTGGTTCGGCTGGTTTCCGACAAGCGGTATGCGGACCTTCCCGTACGAGGCGGCACACTTCTTCGACAAGATCTTCACCCTCGACTTTCTGCACCACCTGATCCTTCCGGCAACGGTCATCGGGCTCTACTATCTGGGACTACCGATGTTGATTATGCGCAACACGATGCTGGAAGTGTTGGGTGAGAACTTCATCGAGTTCTGCCAGGCCCGCGGCATGAGCCCGGCACGCATAATGTATGCTCACGCGGCGCGCAACGCGCTACTCCCGGTAATCACTCAGCTGGCAATTACGATCGGACTCGCGGTCGGCGGCCAGGTCGTCGTCGAGGTGGTATTCAGTTGGCCCGGGCTCGGCCTGGAGATGTTCAACGCGGTACGTACAAGCGATTATCCGCTCGCTCAGGCCTCGTTCATGCTGATGGCGGCGATCGTGCTCATGCTGAACCTCATCGTCGATCTCATCTACTCGTGGCTCGACCCGCGAGTCACCTACACCGCAGCACGCTGAGGAGCGACGAAAGATGAATCGCTTTCTTCTGACGATCTGGAACACGATACGACGGGACTCCCTGGCATTCGGCGGTTTCTGCGCCGTTGCCGTGATTATCGTGGTTGCGCTGGCAGCGCCGATCATCGCTACTCACGACCCGAATGAGATGAACTACCGTGTCGAGGGCAGTGCCCTGTGGATCGACGATCCGGTGACCGTACAGCTCGAACAGTCGATCGTCCCCGACACCCTTCGATCGATCGCGTGGGACGGTACGCGCTACGTCGCGGTCGGCGAGTCGGGCACGATACTCGGGCGCAGCGATGCCGCCTGGGAAGAGATAGATCTCGGCGTGGATGAAACACTTCGCGGCGTATCGCTCGCCGGGCAGGAAGGACTTGCCGTCGGTGACGGCGGCCGCGTTCTGCGCTTCGACGGAGGCTCATGGTTCGCGGAACGGCTCGACGAGTCGGTCACCTTGCTCGCCGCCGCCACCAGCGCGGACAGCGGGATGCTCGCCGTCGGCGAGCGAGGAAGTATCTACGCGCGGGGGAATCTGCTCGACGCGATAGAGCAACGCGATCCGGCAGCGCTCGGCGCCTCGTTCGAGACCGAAACCGACGGCGGGCACTGGCGACAGTTGAACTCCGGTGTGACCGGCGATCTTCACGGGGCAGCACTTTCCGACGGGCTCGGCTTCATCGTCGGCGCGCGCGGCATCGTCCTGCGCCTCGAAGACGGAGGCGTGGAGCAGATCGACTCGCCGGTCTTCCGCGATCTCAACAGCGTGTCGCTCTACGACCGCGAGAACGGACTCGCCGTCGGCGATCGCGGAACGGTGTTGCGCTGGGACGGAAGCGAATGGAGCGAGATGCAGGGAGCGATTACCCGCAATATCCGCTCGGTTACCATGACCGCTCCCGATCGAGCCGTCGCCGTGGGCACACACGGCGATATCATGATTCTCGAAGACGATGTCTGGACACGAGTGCGCAGCGGATACGACAGGCACTTTCGCGGCTCCGCCGGCAGCGATACCGGCTTCGTCGTCGTGGGAACAGATCCATACATCAACGCCCTCTCTCCACCGAGCGGCGACCATCTGTTCGGAACGACCCACAACGGCCGCGACATCTTCAGTCAGGTAATCTACGGTAGCCGCACCGCGTTGATGGTCGGCTTCATCGCCGCGGTCATGGTCACCGTCATAGGGACGAATGTCGGGCTCGTCTCCGGCTATTTCAAAGGACGTACCGACAGCGTGCTCATGCGGATCGTCGACATAATGTACGCGATTCCACTCGAGCCGTTCGCGATGGTACTCGTGCTGCTCGGGCGCCCGGGGATCGGTATAATAATCCTCGCCGTCGGTCTGCTCACCTGGCGCACCACCGCGCGCCTGATCCGCTCTCAGGTGCTCTCGCTGGCAGGGCGGCCGTTCGTGAAGGCGGCCCGCGTGGCCGGCAGCGGTCACCTGCGCGTTCTCTACGTCCACATCGCACCGAATGTACTGCCGCTGGTGTTCCTGCAGCTCGCCGTCGCCATGGCATTCGCGATCACGGCGGAGGCGACGCTGAGCTTTCTCGGTCTCGGTCCGCCGCGCCTCTACTCGTGGGGAACGATCCTGCACCAGGCACGGCTTTCCGGCGCCTGGCGCATCGCCTGGTGGTGGGTCGTACCGCCCGGCGTTCTCATTATGATCACCGTCGTGTCGGTCTTCTTCATCTCGCGAGCGTTGGAAGTAATCGCGAATCCACGGCTTTCACGGAGTTAGTATGCTGCTAGAGATTGACGATCTGCGAACTCACTACCACTCCCGCGGAGCCGAGGTGCGTGCGGTCGACGGAGTATCGTTCTCGCTCGCGGAGGGAGAAAACCTCGGGCTCGTGGGCGAGTCCGGCTGCGGCAAGACAACGCTCTCGAAGTCGCTGCTGCGCATCGTCGGCGAGAACGCTTCGATTGTTTCCGGCGAGATGCGCTTCGACGGTACCGATCTCGCGCGGCTCTCGAACAGCGAGATGAACCGCTTCCGGTGGAAGCAGATCTCGATGATCGCCCAGAGCGCGATGAACGCACTCGACCCGGTCTACACCGCCGGCGATCAGATCGTCGAAACGCTCCGGCTCCACACCGACATGACGAAGAGCGACGCGCGCCACCGAGCGACGGAGCTTTTCGAGCTCGTCGGTCTGAGCCCGCAGCGACTGTGGGACTATCCGCATCAGCTCTCCGGAGGAATGCGTCAACGGGTCGTCATCGCGCTCGCCCTCGCCCTCGACCCGCGGCTGATCATCGCCGACGAGCCGACGACCGCACTCGACGTCGTCGTTCAGGACGGAATAATCCGTCAACTCGATCGGATTCAACAGCGGCTGGCCAATTCGATGATCCTCGTCACCCACGATGTGTCGCTGGTCGCCGAAGTGTGTAACCGGATCGCGGTGATGTACGCCGGGCGAATCATGGAGATCGGCACCGCGCGCGAGCTCTTCTCGAATACCTCACATCCGTACACGATGGGCTTGCTGAACGCCTACCCGACGCTCGAAAGCGCCAAGGGAGAGCTCATCTCGATTCCCGGAGCACCGCCCGACCTCTCCCAGCCCACAGTCGGTTGTCCGTTTGCTCCGCGATGTCCGTTTCGGACCGAGATCTGCGAACACGAGACCCCACCGACGGTCGAGGTGACGCCGGGACACCTCTCAGCGTGCCACCACGCTGCACAAGCGGCGAACATGCGCGCGAGCGCCGGAGATCAGCGCCGCTGGGCCTCCGACGCCGCCGTGGCCGCAGCGACCGAAACGTTTGGAGATGATCGCGCCATGCCCGCTGAGAATTCAGCCAACGGCGCCCTGCTCGAAATTGCCGATCTTCGCCGGCTCTTTCCGGTGAAACGCGGCTTCACCGAATACCTGCGTCGTACCCCCGAACGGGCGGTCCGCGCGGTCGATGGAGTGAGCCTCGAAGTCGGCGATAGCGAGATTGTCGGACTCGCCGGCGAAAGCGGTTCGGGAAAGAGCACACTCGGCGAGATCGTCGTCGGTCTGCAGCCGCCAAGCGACGGATCGCTGACCTTTCGCGGCGAACCGCTCTTCGAGGGGAAGCGGGTCGACCCCACAATGCGCCGTACGATCCAGATGGCGTTCCAGGATCCGTATGAGACGCTCAACCCGCGGTTCACGGTCTTCCAGACGGTCGTCGAGCCGCTTCATAACTTCGATATCGGCGATGATCCCGACGAGCGGCGCGAACTGGTGCGGCAGGCGCTTACTCAGGTCGAGCTCGTCCCGGCGGAGAGCTATCTCGACCGCTATCCCCACGAGCTTTCCGGCGGCCAGCGCCAGAGAGTGGCTATCGCCCGGGCGATCGTGTGCGGACCGAAATTGCTGGTGGCCGACGAGCCGGTGAGTATGCTCGATGTTTCGATCCGTGCGGGTGTCCTGAACCTCTTCCGCCGCTTCCGGTCGGAGCTCGGTATGTCGATCGTCTATGTCTCGCACGACCTCGCCACAATCCGCTACATCTGCGATCGCACCGCTATCCTCTACCTCGGGCGGTTCGCCGAGCTCGGCCCGACCGAGGAGGTCATCGAACGGCCGAGACACCCATATACCCGGTTGCTGCTCTCGGCGGTACCTCGTTCCAACCCCGACGAAGATCGAAGGCATGTCGATGCACGCGGCGAGATACCGAGCCCCATTTCGATTCCCAACGGATGCCGGTTTCACGCCCGTTGCCCGTACGCGATGACGCACTGCGGATGGGAGGGAGCCGACCTCGCGAGGATTATCCGTTCGCGGCTTATTGACTCGGAGATGAGCGAAGAGCTCATCGCCGCCGGAGCGAAAATCGACGAATCGGGAGGCCCGAGCCGCCGTCTCGACGCATCGCAGATCGCTCCGTTGAAAGGGGCTACTCTCGACGTGAACGGAACCGATCTGTACGTTTCCACGGTCCCGGCGCTGCGCGATGAGGCGCTCGAGGCGGTGCAGGCGGTGCTCGATGCATCGCTGACAACGATCGGCCGGGCGGTGGTCGGCATCGAGACGGTGGGGGGCAACGCGTTCGTCGTCCGATTCGACCGAGCCGATGAACCGGACTTCTATTCCGTCGACACGCGACATCGCGTCGCGTGTTTCCTCTACGAAACCGACCCCGGCGAGGAGCGCGCGAAGCGAATCGCCGAGGCGAACGTCTCCCCGGCTTGACTACGCGGGTGCGCATCACGACTATGGGCGTTACGCATGACAAACGGCGGCGATCAGCGACTCGGGACAGTGTACGCGGTGGGGGCCTTCGCACTCTGGGGAACGCTCCCGCTCTACTGGCGGCTGCTCGAGCACGTCCCGGCGTTCGAAATTCTCGCTCACCGCATCGTCTGGACCGCCCTGTTCACGACGTTCGTGCTGCTCTCCGGTCGTCGATACCGAATCGGAGCTCTGGTTCGCAACCGGCGCCTGCGCCGGGGACTCGCACTCACCGGGGCGCTGCTCGGAATCAACTGGTTCACCTACATCTATGCGGTGAACGCCGGACGGGTGCTCGATGCGAGCATGGGGTACTACATCAACCCCCTCGTGAGCGTGCTGCTCGGCACACTCGTCCTCGGTGAACGGTTGAGCCTGTTCCAGAAGGCGGCGGTATTGCTCGCGGCGACAGGTGTGCTCGTCATCACCGTTCACTATGCCGTCGTTCCGTGGGTGGCGCTCGTGCTCGCCGGCACCTTCGGCTACTACGGTCTGCGAAAGAAGCAGATGGGTCTCGATCCGCTGACCGCGCTCACCGTCGAAACGACATTCCTCGCTCCCGCCG
>PUOG01000309.1 GCA_003552745.1 Spirochaetaceae bacterium | reverse complement strand
GTGACGACGGCGAGCTGCCGCAATTTACTCTCACCCTGGAAACCGGCGGAGATGAGCTCCTCTCGGAGTACTTCGCAGCCGAGCACGAAGCGCCTCGACAGCCTGACGACCCGGAGAAGAGCGATTTCGAGCGGCACCGTCACGATTGGATGCTCGATGTCGGGAGGCTCATAGACGACCGCGGTCTTTCGGTGCTCGGCGACTGGGGACTGGCCGCATACCATCGCGATCTCGGTCACTATCGCTCGATCAATCGATTGCTTCGCTACTGGGATCGACTCGATTCCGATGGCTACGGGACGATTCCCCCGGTCTCCGACGAACCGGTGCGGGAGCTGTTCGGTGTCGATGCGGATGTCGACCTACGCGAGCACCGCGACCGGCTCGACGAGCTGCGCAGCCTGCTCGGTTCGCGGGTCGAGCCGCCGAGCGACAAGGTCGAAAGCGGAATCGCCGATTTCCTCGAAGGCAACCTGTTGCGTGGCGAGATCGAGTACAAGGACTACCTCAGCAGTGAAAGCGCGGCCGCCTATGACCGGGTTGCCGGTGATGCGGAGTCGCGGCGACTCTTCGAGTACTACGCCGGTCTGAGTCGTGTCGGCGGAGCAACCGGCGAGGCTACCTACGGAATCTTCGAGCGCACCGCCGGGGCGTCGATGTTCGAGTTCATCATCAGTGAGCTGAGCGAACACGGTCGTGACCAGCATAACAAGGCGGTGCGGAACACCGCGCTCGGCGCGCAACTGACGGCGACCGGCCTCGCGATGCTTCCGTGGCCGCCGGCGTACGTCGCACTCGCCGCGGCGGCGGGCTTCTACGCGACCGCCGCAGGGCATGCGGTCAACTCCCGCAATATCGGGGAGGTGCGGCGAGACGCGGAGCGCGACAGCCGAAGCGAGCGTCGTGATGCACGAGCAGGCCGTGAGGCGCTGCGCGATACTTCGCGCTCGTATGAGCGATCGTACGCCGAACTGATCCACCAGCGCGGACGGCTCGCCACTCTCCGCGGTGTCGACGGCGATCGCGACGGCGGGATGGATCTCGCCGATCTGGCGGCAAGCGTCGAGCTGGCTGCCGAAGTCATGGGTGTCGAGCTCTCTGAATATCTCGGAGACGAACGATTCGCCGACGCCGGGGAAGCGGTTTACGCACTCTTCGACCGGTATGCGGACCGGCTCGCCGACGCCGAGCGGGAGACGACCGACGTGTTCGTCGCTTCCGCCGGCCTCGAAGCCTCGCGAGAGGTGCGGGCGGCCGGCATTGAACTGGAGGGTCGGGCGAACGAGCTGCAAAGCGAACATGCGAACGCTCGCGAGGAGTATCGCGTTCGGACGGCCGCGTTGATACATGAGAAGCAGGGCGAAGAAGAGCGCAGCGAGCTCCGCGAGTTGGGCGAAACTGCGTTCGGTTCGCCGCTCTTCGTGGCACGGGAGCACGAACGGGCGTTGCTTTCGCTGCACAGCGAGGCGCACGGCCGCTACGACTCGATCGCCTATCCGCGAATCGCATCATTCGATCGCATGTACGTGGAGGCGCTCGGCGCCGATCTTGCGCGACTCATCGGCGGGCGTTACGACGCCTATCGGGCCGCACGGCGCGACGAGTTCGATCTCCATCGCCTTGACCTTGCCACACGCCGCTCCGATTGGGAGGCGACGATGCAGGCGATCGCCTCGCGCGGTGCACGGCAGTGGTCGGAGAGCGAGCGACGGATGAACGAGCATCGCGGGGCCTGGATCGACGCGATGCAGCGAGGCTACGACGACGGAATCGAACGGTGGGGATCGCGCTACCTGTCGTTGAATGAGAAGCGCGCCGACTGGGTCGAACATGCCGCGGAATCGGCTGTCAAGGTGGGAAGTGCGACGGTGCTAGAGTCGATCGGAGCGAGCGCCGAGGAAGCGATTGCCGAGGTCGAAAGCATCCGCGTCGCGACTCCCGAATCGGGTGCTGTCGATGCGGATGCACTGGTGGCCGAGGCGCTCGGTGGATTCGACTTCGGGCAGTTGCTTTCGCGGGGACGGGTGATGAACGCCTCGATCTCACGCGGACGGCCGAACATCCTCACGAGCGTAGGAGCCGACCGCTTCGCCGACGGAGAGATACTGCACCGTATTCGCGAGGCGCGGAGCACCGACAGCGCGGAGATCGAGCATGCGGTGAGTCTGGTCGGCGCCGAGCGCGCACGGCTGCACTTTCTCGATCTCGCCGCCGATATGGAAC
This sequence comes from Spirochaetaceae bacterium, assembly GCA_003552745.1. GTDB lineage: Bacteria > Spirochaetota > Spirochaetia > DSM-27196 > SKKC01 > SLAN01. Next base: position 526 of record PUOG01000309.1, on the reverse strand, counting down.
GCCGGATCGATCGGGCGAACGTGGCGGTGGAGACGAGCACCGACCGTACCTTCCGGGACGCCGGATGGAGCATCAGCGGAAGCCGCTTCCGGCGCGATACGCTGATCGGCGACACGGTCTTCTCCGGGGCCGTCCGCGAGCGGCACAGCGTCGGTCGATACCGGCACTTCGACGACTACGACTTCGGCATCGATACCGACCTGAGCGTCGCAACGCTCAGCCGCATGAGCGCTCGCGGAATCGAGGCACAGCTCGATGCGGCGGTTACCGAATTGCAGGCCGAGCTCGAAGAGGTATTCGGAGAGGAAGACGAAAGCGCGCAGACGGTTGCCGAAGCCGGTGAGCGAGTAGAGATCGACATCGACAGGGGATGGTTCGCTTCGCTGTTCAATATTGGCGAGGACTCGATGACCGTGCGCCGGCAAGTCGATGCGGTGCTGCAGCCCGGAAGCTTCGGCGAGCACGTCGGGTATGCCCCGCAGCTTCGTCCGGATATCGACTTCGACCGCGGTTGGCGCCGGAGCGT
>PUOG01000325.1 GCA_003552745.1 Spirochaetaceae bacterium | reverse complement strand
TCAAGGAAGAGTTCCTTGTTCCGTTGGGAATAAGCGCCTACCGTTTGGCTAAGGATACCGGACTTCCACAGACTCGAATCTCTGAGATCATTCACGGTCGACGTCGCGTTAGTGCGGATACCGCATTGCGCTTGGCGAAGTATTTCGGGACCACACCGAAGTTCTGGTTAGGACTGCAAGATGACTACGACTTGGAGGAACAAACGAAGGAAGCGAAGGCCGAGCTTGATCGGATTCCCACACTCACTCCCCCGCATTAAGGAGCAGGAGATGAGTTTCACGTACAGGCAAGCTAAAACCCGCGAGATTTCCTTCCCACTCGGTGGTATCGGGTCCGGCTGCATAGGGCTCGGCGGCGACGGTCGACTGAAAGACTGGGAGATCTTCAACCGCCCGAACAAGGGATCGGTGAACGGGTTGAGCCATTTCGCGATCAAGGCCGAGGAGGATGGGAAGACCGTCGATGCAAGAGTGCTCAACGGCGATCTCGCTCCGCCGTACAGCGGCGAGCTCACCGGTGAGATCAAGCACGGTTTCGGCTACGGACCGCGGCGGGAGAACCTCTCCGGCGTTCCCCATTTCCGGGAGACCGAGTTCGTCGGCGAGTTTCCGATAGCGCTCGTGCGCTTTCTCGACGATTCGTTTCCCGGAACGGTGGAGCTCGAGGCGTTCAATCCGTTTATCCCGCTGGACGACAAGAGCTCGTCACTGCCGGCGGCCTTCTTCGAGATACGCGTGCGTAACACCACCGAGCGGACGCTCACCTACTCGATCGCCGGCACGCTGGCGAATCCGGCCGCAGCGGACAACTCGCGCCACGACTGTTTCCAGTCGGCCGACTCGACGGTGCTCACGCTGAATGCGCCGAAAACGGAGGCCGGCCATCCGTCCTACGGCGGGCTCGCGATCGGTACCGACGCCGGAAAGAGCTCGCAGGTTGCCTGGCAGCAGTACTGGTATCGCGGCAGGTGGTTTGAGGGGCTCAGCGTCTACTGGCGCGACTTCACGGAAGCCGGTCCGCTTGAGAATCGCGTGTATGAGTCGGAGAACCAGACCGACACCGCCGATTCGGCGACGCTCGAGCGGCGGCTCACGTTGAAGCCGGGAGGCGAGCAGCAGGTGCGCTTTGTCATCTCCTGGTACTATCCGAACTGCTACAACTACTGGTCGGGCGTCGATGGGGGAGGCTGTAACTGCGGCCCCGGAGAATGCTGCGACACCGGCTCGGTTCAAACGTGGAAGAACTACTATGCGACCCTCTTCGGTGACGCCGAGGAGGTCGCCTCCCATTCGCTTTCGAACTGGGACGAGCTTTCGCAGCGCACGAAGCGGTTCAAGGAGACGCTGTTTGACTCCACGCTGCCGGCGGAAGTCCTCGATGCGATCTCGGCGAATATCTCGATCCTGAAGACGCCGACCACCCTGCGTCTGACCGATGGATCGTTCTACGGATTCGAGGGGTGCGACCAGAACGAAGGGTGTTGCGAGGGCTCGTGCACGCACGTGTGGAACTACGCGTACGCGCTGCCGTATCTCTTTCCGAACCTCGAACGGTCGATGCGCGATCTGGAGTTCACCTACAACCAGCGCGAGGACGGGCAGCTCACCTTCCGGCTCCAGCTACCGCTCGGGTCGCCGAGGTGGGGATTCCGTGCGTGCGTGGACGGCCAGTACGGAGCCGTCCTCAAGACCTACCGCGAGTGGAAGGTCGGCGGCGACGACAAGTGGCTTGCGAAGACGTGGCCGGCGGTGAAGCGGGCGATCGAGTTCGCGTGGTCGCCGAATAACGTGGACCGGTGGGACCCCGAGCAGAGTGGCGTGATCGCCGGGCGTCAGCATCACACCCTCGATATGGAGCTCTTCGGCCCGAGCTCGTGGCTGAACGGCCTCTACCTCGCCGGGCTGAAAGCGGGAGCGGAGATGGCCGACTACCTCGGCGAAACCGAAACGGCGCAACGGTATCGGGATATCTTCGAGCGCGGGAAGGAGTGGACCGAGCGCGAGCTGTTCAACGGCTCCTACTACCATCAGAGAGTCGATCTGAACGACCGGGGAATACTCGAGTCGTACCACACCCCCGACGACAACATCCTCAAGGGCGGAACGATATTCGACGCCTACTGGGACGACGAGCACGGGGAGATCAAGTACCAGATCGGCGACGGCTCGGCGATCGATCAGGTGCTCGCGCAGTGGCACGCGAATCTGCTCGGGCTCGGCGAAATCTTCGACGCCGACCGCACGCGCACCGCGCTCGCCACCATCTACCGGCACAACTTCAAGCCGACGATGAGAAACGAGTTCAACCCGTGCCGCATCTTCTGTCTCAACGACGAGGCGGGAACGGTAATCTGTGAATGGCCGGACGGGGCGTACAAACCGTACGTACCGGTTCCCTACGCCGAAGAGACGATGCACGGCTTCGAATATCAGGCCGCCTGTCACATGATCCAGGAAGGACTGGTCGAGCAAGGGCTGGAGCTCGTGCGGGCGGTGCGCGACCGGTATGACGGGGAGCGGCGCAATCCGTGGAACGAAATCGAATGCGGCAGCAACTACGCCCGTTCGATGGCGACCTACGCGCTGCTGCTCACCTATTCGGGATTCGACTGCCACATGTCACGCGGTGAGATCGGATTCGATCCGATTTTCGGCGGCGAGTCCTCGTTCAAGTCGCTGTGGTCGGTCGCCTCCGGATGGGGTGCGTTCGAAGTCTCCGACAGCGAGGTCTCCCTCGGCGTCACCGAGGGCTCGCTATCGCT
>PUOG01000237.1 GCA_003552745.1 Spirochaetaceae bacterium | reverse complement strand
ATTGAGTGTATACGCCTCGTCGATGAAGAGCACCCCGTCGAGCGCCTGCTGAACGATCTCCTCGACTTTGATCGCCGTCTGGCCGACATAACCTGCCACCAGACCGGCACGATCGGTCTCCACCATATGACCTTTTTCGAGCAGGCCGAGGCACTTGTAGACCCGTCCGAGATATCGGGCGATGGTCGTCTTCCCGGTCCCCGGAGGACCGTAGAACACCGCATGCATCGAAAACGGCGTCACCGGCAGCTCCCGCTTCTCCCGCTCCCGGTGTATCTTCAACAGATTTACGAACGTATCGATCTGCTGTTTGACGTTCTGCATTCCGATTAGCCCGTTTATCTCCTCCATGACCTCTTCGAGCGTCTCGTCATCGTCCTTCGCAATGCGAACCGAGGTGTCGGCCTCCGCTTCGGCCGCCGAGTCTGCTTCGTCCCCGTATATCAGCTTGCGCACCCGCGCAAGGCGCTTCTTGCGAAGCTGCGTGTGCATTCCCGAGTTCTTCAGAACGTGGTCACAGAAGCGGTAGAGCACCCCCGATACCTCGTCGTAGTAGTCGGTGTCCTCGCGTTCATCGTATTCGCGCAGATAGTCGAGGCTTCGCAGCGCCTCGTCTTTCGCCGACGGACGGTACTTACGAAGCTCGTTGCGAACGTAATCCCAGTGCCGCAGTATGATGTTCGCCTGCCGGTAGGAAAGATCATCATACTTGAACAGATCGATAATCAGATTGCGGTCATCGGTAAGACCTTGACGCATCGGCAGCACCACGACGGTGACAAAAAGCCGGGCCGGTTCCGGCACCTCGTCACGGTCTCCGATACACATATCCGCGAGGCGGAATAGATCGCCCATCAGCGCCTGAAAAAAGCCGGGCTCATCGGTCTTCTGTTTGAAGTTGTTAATGGTGATGAAGATGTCTCGAGCAGCGAGATGCTGGCGATTGAGATTCTGTAACCGGCTGCGCCCCGCACCGGCGTGCAGATCGGCGCCTTCGTCGCTGTCCGACCGATCGCGGACTTCTCCAGCGTCGGGTGCAGCGGTCTCCGGCGGATAGGACGGTTCTCGCAAACCACCGGACTCCGGGCGGCGATTCACAACCCCGGCCGGATCAAATCGCTCGTTTTCGTCGTCGGCGGGCGGAACACGGTTCGTACCAGCGTCCCGATCTCCGGGCTCGGACGATTTCCCGCCATCCACTTCGCCCGTATCGATACCGCCGAGTGGATCGAGTCGCCTGCGGTTCAATCCGTCGGTAAAGGCTCGCGACTGTCCCTCCGTGAGCGTCGTGCTGAGCGTACATGTGCCGGAGGAGTGCTCGAGAAATATTTTCGTTGATGATATGCCGCTTTTGGTGTGAACGGAGAGGAGATCGACGTACGCCAGCTCCTCCGGCTGTGCCGAGGCACTCGCATTCGAGACGAAGAGTGCGCGACGCGAGGTATAACACAGGATTCCGGCGACACCTGAGCCGGTGCCTGAAAGGCGAACCCCGCGCCAGAAACCCTCCACGAGGTCTTCGACCGTTTCATCCTCGTCGAGGATCCGCTCCAGGCTCGCGGTTACGTTACCCTTAAAGCTTATGCCACGCCAGTTCGGCAGATGTTCGAGCTGCGACGCTAGTTGCTCCTGCGAAACCATTATGTCAAGTTCGTTCCCTTTAACTCGTTTCTCCCAGCCTCTACTGCGGTGTCGAGTATATCAGCGATGTGGAGCCGATTCCAGCCGGTTTAGAACAGTTAACATATGGCGCCGTGTAAGCTCGCCCATGGTGTCCAGCGTCTCGAAAGACGGGTCGTGATGGTAACGAGCCAGCTCACTGGCCAGACGCTCTATCCTGTCCGGTGTCGAAATGGTATCGCGACTCATGCAGCCGAGCAGCAGATCGACGCGCATCCAGGAGGCGTCCAGGCGACGAGCCATGAGACTACGCTCCTCCTTCTGGTACTGGCGGATTGTCTTCGGAGGCAAGAGCCGCCACACGATATCGACCGCCGACGCGTTCTCCTTGTAGAACTGCGCGAGGTAGATCTTGAGTTCGCCCTCGTAGCTCTGTTGATCGAAATCGATCGCTCGGACCCGGTATTGCTCCATATCGAAGTCCTGCGTGAGAACGATTACGTAGTTGTAGCTGCGCATGTCACCGAGCAGCTTTGCGAAGCAGCGCTCGTTGAACTTCACGAACTCTTTCGCGAGGCGCGTTCGACTGCGCTGGTCGGGCGGCATGCGATCGGCGAGAAAGGTGTCTCCCGGAATTCCGGTGATATGCTCTTCGATAAGCGTCGTCCCGTGCACGAGGAAGTTTATCCTGTTCGGCGCAAGGATGTGTTCGAGTTCGAGTCCGTATGCTCGCGAGGCGTCGGCATTCTTAACGTAGAAGTAGTCGTGGTTGTCGTTGTAACGGTTCACGACCTTGATTCGAAAAGGCTTCGAGTTGCCGAATCGGCAGAACTCGACCCGTTCGATGGACAGGTGTTCGGTGTAGGTGGGATCATCGGGAGTCCTGAGGTATGCATAGATTTGGGTCAGCTCCCTGTGCAGCTCCTTGGTCTCCGAAGGAGAGTAAACGACGATTTCCCAGTAGCTCTCTTTACCGTCGGCGGTTTCGCCCGGAATCGATTCATTGAACCGCAACAGGTCGTCGTACACGATGTCGACCGCTTCGGTGCGCTGATAACGCTTCAGGTACTCGGCAAGCTCCTCACCGATCGGAAACTGCGGCTTGCGCTCGCGAATCCTCACCATGCTCTGTGCAGGAATCTGCCGTACCATT
>PUOG01000160.1 GCA_003552745.1 Spirochaetaceae bacterium | reverse complement strand
CCGAGAACCTTGACGGCGTTGTGTACGTCGAAGGCGCTCTGGAAATCCTCCTCGTGCCGCCACATCCACGCTGTCAATTCATCCCACGAGGAGACGATTCCGTCCGTAGGTATGGATTCCGCTTCGCAGATCTTCTGCACGATATCGATGAGCCGACGCCAGATCGTCGCGTGCAGTTGCGCGTACCTCCACGATACCGCGTGAACCGGCGAGGATGCAGCGAGATTGCGATCGATGACCCGTTCGAACTTCGCGATGTCGTCGATTGCCGCGCGCAGGGCATCTGAGTTCGCCCTGATCGTTTCGACCGAAGGGGATTCGAGGTCGAGCAGAAGAATACGTTCGGAGAGCGCAGTGTAGAACTCCGCGCAGAGCGGGCCGTCGTGACCGAAGGCGCTGTGGAAGTAGTCGTCGCGACACTGGTCGAACGATAATTCGGAGTTCCACAGCACACTGCCGAGCACGGCGGGGCCGAGTCCGTGGGGCATGAACGCGCGTTGGACCTGGCAGCTGATACACCCATCGAGTCCGAGCCGCTGGAGATTGCCGAGGTCTTCGTGAAGTACCTGTGCGATCCTCATGTAGCCGGGATCTCTCACGTGAGCCCACATATAATGGTAGTCGAAGAGGAAGCTGTCGCCGGTGAAGTGCGACTGCCACGCTCGGAGAAAGGCGATGTTCCCGGCCACATCGTGAGGAAAGACGAGCTCGTTGCGGCGGTACTCCGGAAGATCGGGGATCGTGCCGTCGGTCGTGAATGGTTCGCGGTAGGTGCGGGTGATCGGCGCGAACATGAGAATGAACCGATCGGGATTTGCAATACGTTCGCCTTCCGGCGGCCACAGGAGATCGACGTAGATGAGAAAGACGACCTTCGTCGATAAGCCGCGGCGACTCAGAAGCTCGTCGATCTCGTTCAGCAGCATCACGTAGAAGTCGGCAGGCCTCGACTGCCTGCACCTCTCGCACTCGCACTGGTTATTCGATCCATCGGCAAGCCAGACGTGCAGGATGTCGATCCCCGAATGCCGGCCGGCGTACTCGGCTATCTCCTCGACCATGATGCGCCTCGCTTCCTCGTTGGAGTAGCAGAGGTTCGTGTTGAGCGGTATACCATCGAACACCCTTCGCTCTCCGTCGATCTGCGCAAGGTAGCCGCGCACTGTCGGATCAACCTCGTACACGCGCTGGTCCCAGCTCAGCCCCTTGATGCCGAACGGCTCGGTCGTCCACCCGTGACCGACCGCCTGGTAGAGTAGGCCTCGCCGTTTGATCTCGTCGACCGCACGCTCAACGCAGGTACGCGCGTCGTCGACGGAGAATTCCTCACCTTGTACGAGAGGATTGTCACGGTGCGCGTACCAACGCTCGAAGAAGGTATATGCTTCCCGGAACTGGATGAAATAGCTGTTCATCCCCACTTTGGGGAGCCAGTCGATGATGTCACGCACATTTTCGTAGCTGACCGCACCCTCGATGCAGATTCCACGGTGCCGGTAGGAGGGCTTCTCAAAGATGTCGACCGACGCGGTTATCGCCTCGGCACCCGGGAGAAGCTCGCCGGCCGCTCCCGGCCGTACCCAGCGGCAGCCGATCTCGGTAAGGTAGCGATAGACTGCAAGGAGCACGCTGCGTTCGTTATTTCCGCAGATCTGACCGATGCCGTTCGTCACTTGGATCCCGATCGCGTCGTCAAACGTCGGATCCTCTACCGCGGGCAGCGTGAGGTGGGAAAACGCGTCCGCGAGCCCGATCGCGATTCCCGTATCCTCCGGGTTGAAACGCTGCCTGCGCTCAATCGTCGTCTCTTTACCGGTAATCGCCTCGATGCAACGGCTGAGCTCCGTTGCGGCGAAGCGTATCGTCCTCGTTTCGTTGACAACTGTGATACGCACTGTCATGTAGCCCTCGATGATTGCGAGTCCATCCACTCTACTACGGTGTCGCGGACGTGGCTATCGCGGTCGCCCGCCAACCGGCGGCGAAGGGTTTGCACTGTCCCTCGAGTGGGCTACTGTGAAGTGAAGCCGCTTCCGCAGCTTGTGGCGGCACACGAAAAACGAAAAGGATCGAGGAACCATGCGAAAGAAGAGCATACTTGCGCCGGATTGGTGGGATTTCACCACGCTGGATCGAGAACTGCTGGACGACGCGGCAGCATTGACGGAGAGCGACTTGCTTCAGTTGTCACGAGACGGGTTCAAGGTGACATTCTACGAAACCCTCGAAGATTTCTATCTCGCCGAGGCTCTCGAGTACATCGAGGCTTGGCGAACGTCCACACCGGACAATCCCGTGGGGGTGTGTGGACCGATCGGCCCGACCGAACAATTGCCGCTGGTGGCGCGAATCGTGAACGCGCTCGGCATAGACCTGAAGCGGCACGATGCCCATTTCTGGGGCATGGACGAATGGGTGCTTGACGGCAAACCGGTAGACCAGTCACATCCCCTCTCCTTTCAACAGGCGAACGAGCTCCTTTGCTTCGGTCGAATCGATCCGGCCCTGCGAATGCCGGAAGCAAACAAACACTATCCGTTGGACACCGCCACCTTTACCGCCTCGTTCGATCAGATTCGGTGCGCTGTCATGCAGGGCGGCCAGGGCGATGTGAAGCACTGGGCGTTCAACGACCCGCTTAGGCGCGAAGGAACGCATAAGGATGCGCCGCCGTCCCCGGAGGAATATCGCAAACTCGGCGCGCGGATGGTCGATCTCCATCCGATTACGATCATGCAGAATGCGCGCACCTCAGGCGGTGGTCGCGTGTCCGATGT
>PUOG01000273.1 GCA_003552745.1 Spirochaetaceae bacterium | reverse complement strand
TCGAGCTCGGAGAACTCTTCGTACGCCTCTACCTCGGCATCCTCATCGTCGATATCAAAGCCCTCGTCGAACTCCCCGTCGTCGAGAGCGCTTTGCACGCCGGCGGTATCGTCGTCGCTCGTGTCTTCCGTCCAGTCGTCCAGCTCGTCGTATCCGATTCTGATTTCCGCTTCGTCGTCGGGCCCGAGACTGCGGAACCGCCCGCCGGCGAACTCGACGACGAGCTCACCGCCGTCTCGCCCGCTTCTCTCAGGTCCGCGGCTTTCCGGCTCGCTGATATCCGGCTCATGGCCGGCCGACCACCGCGGATCGGACTCATCGTCGCGCTCGGGCGCGGCAGCGATCCGAACGGCGTCGTCGTCGTCAAATTGAACGCGCGCACGATCTTTCGGCCACTCGATATGAAGACCGCGCAGTAATCCACCGTGCGGCTCATCCGCCGGACGGTCTTCCGGGGCTTGCGATGCATGCTCGCTCACGAAAACCGGAGGAAGGTCGTCCTCGGGTTCTTCGGGGACGGCCGCCTCCGAATCATCATCGGCATCGACTTCGCGCTCGGCGTCGCGACGCTTGCCTCGCGGGGTGTGCTTCCACGCAAAAGCGGCTGCGGGCGGCGGCAACTCGAGCACAATTCCCGAGCGGTTCTTCTCTTCGGTGCCGCTCCGGTCGTCGGATCGCGAGGCGGCACGGCGTTCGCGATCGAGTCGCACCCAGACCCGGGTAACCAGTGCGATGAGCAGGCACAGCAGCGCGGTGAGGAGCGCGAAAGCGAGCGCGCCCGGAGTGCGACCGAACATCGAAGATACGCTGGCAGTAATCGGACTCGCCATGACGCGGACGTCGAACACGAGACGCAGGGCGACCGCGGAGGTGAGAAACGGGAGAATCGCGAGATTGAGTGCCAGTATCGCGGCGGTACCACCCCGTCTCCGCACGATCGCAGCGGCTAACATGACGTAGGCGGGAACGAAGAGCGCGGCGGCGTGGAAGCTCGCGAGCAGGAAGCGTCCGGGTAGTGCGAAAACCTGCAGAAAACCGACCGGCATTAGTTCCACGAGAGGTATCGAGGCGAAACTGATACTCAGGAGCATACCGAGACCGCTGAACGCCGTCGCGGTCGCCGAGCGAACCGGATGTATATTGCTGTCCATGTCCCTCCCCATCTCTTCGATTATAGTATCGGAGGGAGACGGCGCAGCCTTAGAGGAGGTCGGGGAAGAAATCGAGCACGGTCTCACGAACCGTGCCGTTGTCATAGAGGTGTCGGTAGTTCACCGCGGAAACAACGATTTTCCGAACGTAGTCTCGTGTTTCGCCGATCGGTATCCCTTCGTGGAAGAGAATTGAAGGTAAATCGCCCCGATTCGCGCGCCAGTTGCGCATTCGGCCCTGTCCGGCGTTGTAAGCGGCAAGCGAGCCGAGCCAGCTCCCGAGCGACCGATTGAGGTCTGAGAGGTAACGCGCCCCGAAACGCAGATTCGTCCCGGGATCGGTAAGGTCGTATTCACTGACTCCAAGGCGGCTTGCGACGTCGACAGCGGTTGCAGGCATAAGCTGGGCGAGCCCCGTCGCGCCGACCCACGACCGTATTTCGGCGTCGAAGTAGCTCTCCTCGCGAACCAATCCGTAGAAGAGATAGAGCGGCAAATCGAACTCGTCGGCCGCGTCGGTCATCTCCTCCTCGTACGCGAGCGGGTAGATGAGTCGGGCAAGATCGCGGTCCACGACGACATCATCGATCCGACTCAGTCGATTCGCCACCCGCAACGAATAGAGCAATTGTCCGCGCCGTGCGAGAGCGGCGGCCAGCTGCTCGGTAACCGTTTCTCCGGTTCGCTTCTCGTCGTCGTAAACGGCACGATACGCTTCGGTGAGTAGTCCGTACTGCATGTATCCGGACACGAGCTCATCGTCCTCGCCGGCGACCGTCTCGCGTTCGGCATCCGGCTCCCCGGGCAGTGCCCGCGGTTGGCGATCCATCATCACCGCGGCTACGATCGAATAGTACGGGCTCTCGCGCTGTTCATACGCAGGCTCCAACAGCTCGTCGAGCCCGCTCGCTTCCGAGTCCGAATCAGCCGGGAAGTCGACAAGGCCGGCACTCACCGCGCCGGCCAATGCGACCGCATACTGCGCCCCGCTCCGGGCCGATCCGTGTTCGCGAATCGCCGCATGAGCGCGCTCGAGCGCATCCCAGCGTCGGGCGGGAATTATGTTCGCGAGAAGCCGCTCGAGAGAGTCATTGAATCTCGATGGCTCATCAGCGCTCTCGAGGAGGGCAGCAAGCTCATCGACGAGCCCGATCGGGTCGGCGCTCACTGCAGCGTGGAGATAGTGGTAGAGCGCATCGTCATACGAGCGGCCGTCCTCGGAGCTGTCCATCGCACTCCGAAGCGCACCGAGGGCAGCGCGATGGTCGGAGACGGCGCGGTACAGCCGTCCGATACTCTCGTAGACATAGTGACGGTTGATCGCCGAACCAATCTCGATCAGCTGCGATAGCAGCCTCGCCCCCGCACGCCCGTCCCGGTCCCGGAAGTAGGTCTCCCGTATATCGGCGATGCCGTGACGCGAGAGAATGGTCTCGTTTTCGAGCGTCACCTCTTCCCCGTTGTACATGAATCGCGAGCGGTCGTTCTGCGGCTGAATCGTATCGAGGAACTCCCGGGCCTCCGTCCACTCACGCTCCGCGACGGCTGCTCGATACGCAAGATAGCGATACTCCCCTTTCGGGACGGAGCGCGCAATCGAGATCGGCTCGTCGGGGGAGTTGGCACCGTCCTCCCGCAGCGAGG
>PUOG01000097.1 GCA_003552745.1 Spirochaetaceae bacterium | reverse complement strand
TCGTGTATCAGAAGATGGAGCGGCTCGATGATTCGCTCGATGCGTTCAACGAGATCCTCGACCTGCAGCCGACGAACGCGACGGCGATGAACAATGCCGCTACCATTCTGGTACAGCAGGGTAAGAACGAGGAGGCGCTGAAGTTCTACAAGCGGGCGCTGAACAACAACCCGACCTACGAGCGTGCGATCTCAAACGTGAGTCATCTGCTCGAGCGATACGAGAACGGAAGCGCTGCTACCGAAGAGCTGAATCAGCTCGCCGTACGCAATCCGGAGCATATCGGAGTACGCGTGCGGCTTGCCCGGCGCCTGATCGCACTTGGCCGGGACGAGGAGGCAGGCCGGCATCTCGACTACGCCATCCAGAACCTGCCGGAGAACCCCGAGGAGATGAAGGAGCTCGGCAGAGTGCTGTTGGAGGCAGGGCGTGCTGAGCAGGCGGAGGCGGTATTCTCGCGGCTCGCCGAGCGCGTCGGTGACGATCTCGACCATCAGGTGGAGCTCGCCGCGATCTACCGAGAGGCCGGCAAACTCGATCTCGCGCGTCGACAGCTGACGCACCTTCTCGAGCGAAAGCCGGATAGCCCCGAGGCGGAACTTCTGCTTTGTAAGGTCATGCTCGATCAGGAGGAGGTCGAGGCCGCCCACACGCGACTGGAATCGCTGCGTCAGCGCTATCCCGACGATGGACGGGTTCTCGCCGCCATAGCCCGCGCGAATCAACTCATGGGTAAGCGAGAGGAGGCGATCGAAGTAGCCGACCAGCTCGTGAACCTGCAAGGCAATCGGGCGAATCCCGAAGATATCAGTCGGCTCAACGAAAGCTTGAGCCTCTACGAGAAGGCGGTCGCCGCCTTCGAGGAAGACCACGGTGCAGCGTGGGAGCGTAACCTCGAGAAGCTCGGTCGGCTCGCACGCGGTGAAGCCGACTCCGAAGAGGAGCTCTTGCTCGGGTACGAGGTCGACGAGACCGGCGAACAGGACGAGGAGTCGATACCGATTCTCGATTTCGGAGAAGACGACTTCGTTGTCGGAGACGATGATGTTGTCCAGGAGCTGGACGAAGAGATTGCTGAGTTTCCGGATGATGATGTGCCGTCACTCTTCGATCTGCCGAGTTTCGGTGCATCCGATAATCGACGCGATCGGGGAGCAGCCGAAGAGTCCCCGAGTTCGCCGCCGGGTTCATCCTCACCGGCGACATCTCCGCCGCCTGAAGAGCCCCACGGCTATCCGCCCTCTCCGGGTTTCCCGCCGCCGCCCCAGGGCTATCCGCAGTCTCACGGCCCGCAATCGCAGTACGCCGCACCGCCGCCACCGCCACCGCCTCCCCAGTACGGTCCGCCACCGGTCGGTTTCGATTCGGCGAACGAGGGCGAGCCGGCCTACGGGCAACACGAAGAGAACGAAGAGGAGACCGGTGAAGAGGCGGCGGATGCATCGGCATCCGAGAGCGTGCCCGGCGACGAAGAACCGACCGATTCGGCTGTCTCCGATGCCGACGATGACGTTGCGGACCAGCCGTCGGCCGAAGAGTCGTTCGATGATCTCGAAGTCACCGGCGCGGTAGGCGCCGGCAACGACGTTGATGAGCACGATGACCTGGACTTGGCCGACCACGTCGATGAGCAAGACGGGTTTGATGTGGCCGACGCCTTGGATCGGCATGATGCGCAGACGGAGCAGGAACCGGCCGACGACACTGATGTGCACGACGAACCCGGCGCAGGCGAGGAAGTTGCGACGCACGATGAGCCCGGAATGACCGACGACACTGAGGTGCACGCCGAGCCCGATGCAGGCGACGAAGCTGTTACCCACGACGAGCCGCACATGTCCGACGACATCGATATGCATGACGAGGCGGACGACGGCGACGACGCGACCATGCTCGACGAACACGACGTATCCGACGACTTCGTGGTGCCTGACGAGTGGCCGTCGACTGGCGACGAGGATTCTTCCGACGAGGAAGCATCGCAAGCGGTTTCGCCGGATGAAGATCAAGCAGCGGAATCTCGACCAAGCGAAGCGGGGCTGGACGATCTCGCGAAGGCGCTCGGCGGATTAGCTCAACAAGGCGAGGCTGTTCCTCCGCGGAGTCAAAGCGAATCAGAATCGGAAAAGGCGGCCGAGGACGACGGACGCGACTCCATCGATGATTGGCGGATCGCGCAGGCACGGATGTTCGACTATCTGGAGAAGCTTGCGGAAGACCTCCCGCCTGAACGCTCCGACGCGTTCTTTTCCAGTGATGTGCCGCTTCGGTTGGAACGGATCAAGAACGCGATTCTTGGTCGTCGCGGATTGCACAAGGACTTATCGGTGCGGGCGGTTTCGCACTCGAGTCTTCCCCTCACTCGGGAGCGCATCGGCTCTACATTCGCTGCGCTTGAGCAGCTGTCGAGTTACGTCCCGTACCCTCGAGTCGCTGAAGGGCTTCGCGAAAGGCTGCGGAGTATCCGTGAGCAACTCGCGTAGAATCGAGTGCCGCCTATTGCTCTTTGTGCAGATGCTCTTTTGCGAGCTCAGCATCGGGAAGCTCGTATTCCCAGATTCCGCGTCTGCCGGGGTCGCGTACGCTGCGGATCGGATGCCTGAAGAGTTTCGGGTTCTTCAAAATCCAGTGAAAGTAGTCTTCCCGGGCCCACGGAGATTGACCGTGATGCGTTACGTCATCCAGGTCGACCCGGCCGATTAATGCGTTCGAAAGGAAGAACGGTTCATCGGGATATCTCCGGTAGTATGCGTACACACGTGCGAGGAAGTCGTACTCCCGGATTACCCGTGTATCC
>PUOG01000268.1 GCA_003552745.1 Spirochaetaceae bacterium | reverse complement strand
TGGAGCATTTCCATCGACAGATCTACGGCGGCGTCTACGATCCGGGAAGCAGTCTATCGGATGAGAACGGATTCCGCACCGATGTGATCGAGGCGCTGCGTCGCATCGGGACGCCGATCGTGCGCTGGCCGGGCGGCTGCTTCGTGTCGGCGTACCACTGGAAAGACGGTATAGGCACGGAACGCAGGCCGACTTTCGACAAGGCGTGGCGAGTCGAGGAGCCTCATACCTTCGGCACCGATGAATTCGTCCGATTCTGCAAGCTCCTCGATGCCGAGCCGTATATCTGTACGAACGGCGGTTCGGGCACACCCGAAGAGATGAGCGACTGGGTGGAGTATTGCAACCTGGCGAATGAAGGGCGCTGGGCACGGCGGCGGATCGAAAACGGATACCGGCAACCACACCGCGTCAGGTACTGGAGCATCGGCAACGAGAACTATCTGCCTTCGGAGATCGGAGCGAAGCGAAGATCGGAGTGGGGGAGCTATGTTCGCGAGTCGGCGAAGATGATGAAGCGCGTGGACCCGTCGATCGAGCTCTCCGCTGCGAGCACTCAGGACCTCGATTGGAACATCGAGCTGCTTCGTCAATCGGGCAAGTACCTCGACTGGATCTCGGTGCACGGCTACTGGGATATGCTGCACACCGTGCATCGCGACCCGGCTCCGTACGAGCAGTGCATGATTTACAGCACGAAGATCGCCGAGCGAATCGACGCCGTTCGCCACATCCTCGGTGCGCTCGGATATCTCGGCCGGATCCGGGTGGCGTTCGACGAGTGGAACCTTCGGGGGTGGCATCACCCTGCTGTCGACAGCGGCGTGACAGCCGAGGAGTACCTGCACCCTCGCGATCGCAACGACGACAACGCTACGTATACCACCGCCGACGCGGTGTTCAGCGCCTGTTTTCTCAACGCATGCTTGCGAAACGCCGACCTCATCGGAATGGCGAACTTCGCGCCGGTTGTGAACACGAGGGGCGCGATCTTCACCCATCCGGAGGGAATCGTTCTGCGATCGACGTTCCATGTGTTTGAGCTGTACTCATCCCTGCTCGGTGATACGGTGATCGATAGCTGGACACCGGCGACTCCGAGTTTCACCGTCGAAGGGTGGGAAGGGCCGGCCGACATCCCGGTGATCGACGCAGTCGCGACGATGCATTCGGGTGCAATGTCGGGCGATAAGCGACGAGTCTCGATTGCCATCGTCAATCGTCACCCCGAGGAAAGGATCGACCTGGCGATCGACCTACCCGGGGGAGTAATTGAATCGGTTGAGGGAAGGGCGCTTACCGCCCCGGCGAAGGACTCTTTCAACGACATCGATCGCCCCGAGGAGGTTGGACCGGGGCGCCTCCATCCGAAACTCCACGCCGAGAGCGGGTCGATCACGGTGCCGCTCGAACCGCATTCGGTAGCGGTGGTAGACATCGTGGCGTCTCCTTCCGGTACACTGCCGCGGGCGACGTAATCGGAAAATGGCTGGAATCAGAGAAATAGCACGCCTTGCGAACGTCTCGATCGGTACCGTCGATCGAGTGATTCACAAGCGCGGCCGGGTCGCAAAAGAGACGGTCGAGCGGGTTCAGCGGGTCATGGCGGAGCTGAACTATCGGCCCGATATCCATGCGAGTAACCTGTCGAGTCGGCGGCGGTATCGGAGCTGGAACGACACCGTGTCGACGTCGAGATCGACACCTACGATGAGTGGGACCTCGCCTCCTTCGGCGACTCGCTCGCCCAGGCGTTGCGTGACGGGGCCGACGGGCTGCTGATCGCCCCATCCACAATTACCGACCAGAAGACACTCTCCGAACGCATCTCCGACGATGTTCCGTACGTTATCTGCGATTCACATATTCCGGGTACGCGGTGTGTAACGTACGTCGGCGAGGACTCGTACCAGGCCGGACGAACCGCCGGCCGTCTCATGGCCGACATGGTATCGGAAGGCCGGGTGATCGCACTTCGCTCTCTTCCCGGCACCGAGCATATCGGGCGGCGGGTGGACGGATTTCTCGATGTGGTCTCCGAACTCCTTTCCGACGGTGCTCCGATTCGCGGCCTGTTTCTGTCCAACTCACAGATCAACCGGATCGCCCCGGCCGTGCTTCGCCATTGCACGGGGGCGCGGCCCCGTATGATCGGCTTCGACCTCGTGCCCGAAAACTGTGAGTTACTCCGTAAATCCACGATCGACTACCTGATCGGCCGGCGTCCCGAGGAGCAGGCGTACCTCGGTGTCCAGATTCTCTACCGCCACATTGCCATGCACCGGCGATTCCCGCCGGAGATCATCGTGCCGATCGATATCGTCTGCGCGGAAAACCTCGATCGCTACTCTACGCGGCTTGCGGTGGAGGAGTTCGCATTGACTACCGGGTAAGCGTCGCCGCAATCTGCGCGGCCACGGTGAATCGGATCGTTCGTCGGCCTACGATCCCTGGGGCACTTGACAAGTGGCAGCGTACGGCGCATGATTTGGAAGATCACTTTGAAATGCAAAGTAACTTTGCGATGCAAATGCAGTTTGTAATACAAAGTCTTCCGGCAAGATCACGGAAGCTGGGAGCGGTGAATGGCAAGTAAAGATCAGCAAGCCGATCGGAAAGGCGAGGAGATCACCTCGAAGCCCGGCGAACACGCTCCGACAGATACCGAGTTCGGCCGCCGGGAGGCGGTCGAGCACCTATGCACAATCCGCGATCTCATGGCAAGCGCTGAAGAGCGTGTGCTTTTCGAACCGTGGGCGCTTTACATGTGGGGCGTGGTGGTCTTCGTTGCGACGCTCATCCACGCTGCGGCTGCCGCCACTGTCGAGATCGCGGCGATAGCGCTCGCCGCGCGTGTGTGGGTTCCGGCGATCGTGGTCGGATCATTTTGCGAGCTCATCGCGTGGAAACAAGCGCTCGAGCGCGAAGAAACGCCGATTTTCGCCAAGCGCTTCCTTCGACTGCTCTTCAGCTTTCTCGGAGTCTTTGTAGTGCTTGTGGCGATCGTTCTCTGGATGTTCGCTCAAGGAGCGTTGAGCCCCGGGGTTTTGCTTCTCTGCTGGAGCCTGGCGGTGCTGATTCTGGCGCACGCGAGCTATCTGGCGCTGTTCGTCGAAGGCTATATAGGCCTGGCGGTGGCAATCATCATGCTTGCCGCCGGTTTCAGCGGGACGGCAGCCTACGTCGCGGTGGGAGTGTTCGCTGCGGCGATGTTCGCCGTAATCGGAGCTCACATTCAGGTCTTGATGCGGAAGAGTTCGTCTTGAGTGAGCTGTATACGCGCTTCGACGGAGTGTTCTTCGAGAAGACGCGCCTCAGCATTGTAACCGTGCTGTATCAGGAGGGGCGCGCCTCTTATAACACGCTGAAAGGCCGTCTCGATGTCTCCGACGGAGCGCTCTACACACACCTCGAGAAGCTCATCAATGCCTCGTACGTCGACAAGCAGAAGGAACTCGTCGGCTCGGGTGCGCAGACTGTGTATCGATTGACTGAGGAGGGAAAGAATGTATTTCGGAGTTACGTATCGTTTCTCGAGTCGATGCTCGGAGATCTCGGCTGATCGCTCCGTCTCGCGATCCGGACCGAACCTTGAAAGGGTCAACCACCGGAGTGGGAATACCCGGACCGCACGCGTCCGGAGCACCGGTCTCTGCTCCGGGCGTGCCGCCGCACTCCTCTCCACGCTTGTCGCGGTCGTTTTCACGGTCGCTGCACCTCCGGTGTTCGCCGGCGAGGATGCCGACGCCATCCTTGATCGAGCCGAGACGAGCATGTTCCCGGAAAAATCGATTATGACCTTCGAAATGGAAACGACCCGTCCGGGGCGAAGCGACAGCCGTCTGGTGTTCGAGTCGAAATATCGCCGTGGCACCGGCTCACTCATGGAGATCACCGAGCCTTCGAGAAGTCGAGGAACACGGTTTCTTCATCTCGATGATGACCTCTGGACCTACAATCCGGACAGAGGAGAGGGGCCGATACGGTTATCCCCCCGCGACTCGTTTCAAGGGAGTACCTTCTCGAACCGGGACGTGACCGACCAACAGTTCTCCCATCACTACGCGCCCGAGATCGTCGGAAGGGAGACACTCGATCATCCGTGGGAGGGGCAGGTCGAGACCATCGTACTCGAGGCGCCGGCCGACGACCCCGATGCCGCATACGGCTCGATAACGATGTGGGTGCGCGAGGGTGACCATCTCCCGCTGCGCATCGACTACGAGTCGCGCTCGGGCGTGTTGTTCCGTCGCATGATCATCGGTGAGTTCGAAGAGCGCGCCGGAAGCGTGCGGCCGACCAAAATGGAGATGCGCGCACTCGATGAGGCGGACGCGGTATCGACTGTGACGATCACTTCGCTCGAGGTGCCCGATTCGCTCTCGGATCGGCATTTTACCGAGCGGGCGCTGACCCGGTAGGAGGATAGCCGGAATGCGGAGAAGATACAGGGTGATGGTGACGCGAGGCGACACCGGAATCAGGTCGCGGCCCTCCGGCCGACTCGACCGGCGTGCAGTGGCCCTCCTTCTCGTCCTCGCCGGATTGTTCATGACCGGCCGGGCCGCGGCTATCGACTATTCAGTCGACGTGCTGACACGTGGTGTACTGCGTGGCTCATTCGTCGAAGAGGAGCTTGCCGGCGACGTCGAACAGCTCGAATTGACGGCCGGCGCGCTGCTCCGGGCCAGACACCGCGTGCTCTTCGAAACGGCCGACTTCACCGCACATCAGCGCATATCGATCGATGGAGATGGCCGCACCTACCACAGCGTGCCGTACGCCTATCTCGACGCCTTCCCCCTCGCTCCGGTGTCAGCGCGCATCGGAAGACACCGCGTGTCGTGGGGTACCGCATACGGCTACTCGCCGACGGATGTCTTTCACCCGGGGCCGGAGACGGCGCTGCCGGCCACGACGGAAGCTGTGCCGTTACCGGCGGCGACCGCCGACCCCGCGCGGGTCGACGCCGGGCTCGGCGACTTCGGCGTCATGGAGCAGGGGGCGACCGGGGCAACGCTCTTCTTCGTCCCCTCCCGCCGTTTCTCGGTGTCGGCCGGCGTCGCCGTCGATGATGCGCTGCGCCACGGTGGAGAGCTTCCGCTGGAGAAGGGCGTCCGCACCGGAGTTCGTGTCGCGACACGGCCGGGGAGGTTCGAGGTCATCGGCCTCGGGGTCTATCAGCATCAGCGCTTTGCGCGCGCCGGGATTGCCGCTTCGGCGCCGGTCCCCGGCATCGACGCGGTTGTCGTGGGAGAGATAGCCGCCGAGTTCGACTCGCCGTATCTCTATCCCGATACCGATGCCACGCTTCCCACATTCGAGCGCGACGACGGGGTGCGTTTTCTCGGTTCCTTCGGCGCTCAGTGGGGAGCGAGCGGGCGTCTCTTCGACCTCGACATCACCGGTGAGTATCTCTACGCCGGCATCGGATATGCCGCCGACGAGGCGGAAGCCGTCCGTGAGTGGGCATGGGAGCTTATCGAGACCGCTGGCGCGGAAAGCGGCGAACCGGGATTCGGGGGTGGATTCGGTTCTATACTGCTCGCCGATGAAGAAGCGGTGACGATCGATAGCGACCGCGAGCCGCATATCCCGCCGTTCTTTGCGCAACACTACGTCCACGGCGAGGTTCGCGCCGATATCGCCGGCTATGTCGAAGTCACGACCGGAGCGCTCGTCAACCTCGTCGACCCGAGCGCACTCGTCGAACATCGAGTCACCGTGATCGCTTTCGATGACTGGGATCTCTTTCTCGGTGGGCGGTGGGCAGCATATCGGAATGTGCGCGAAGCTGAGCTCATTAGCGTCGGTCCGAGCGGGCCGGTCGGGAACCCGCGGCTTGGCCAACTTCCGCTGCGCCCGGCAAGGCCGGCGCGTGCGCAGATAGACCTGGGAGTGGAGGTTCGGTTCTGATCATCCACAATCTTCGACACACTTCGAACGGAGGGCGTCATGCAGGCGATCGTCAAGACTGAGGCGGTAGAGAAGAGCTATCAGCTCGGAAGAACCGAGGTGAGGGCGTTGCGAGGCGTGGACATCGAGGTCGGGCAGGGAGACTTCGTGAGTGTGATGGGGCCGTCCGGTTGCGGCAAGACCACGCTTCTCAACCTTATCGGTTGTATCGATCGTCCGACCGGGGGGCGGGTTTACTTCGACGGCCGCGACGTTTCCAGCTTCAGCGATGATCAGGAAGCGGACACGCGGCTGTCGGGGATGGGCTTTATCTTTCAGAGCTTCAACCTCGTTCCGGTACTGACTGCAGCACAGAACGTCGAGTTCCCACTCATCCTCGCGAAAGTGAAAAAACGCGAGCGCGGGCAACGCGTCGACGAGGCGATCTCGCTTGTCGGCCTCGATGATGTCCGGGATCACCGCCCGGATGAGCTCTCCGGCGGGCAGCGGCAACGAGTCGCGATAGCCCGTGCGCTGGTAAATCGCCCGCGGCTCGTTATCGCCGACGAACCGACCGCCAACCTCGACAGCGAAACCGGAGAGGCTATCCTTTCCGAGATGGCGCGGCTCAACCGCGAAGACGGGGTGAGTTTTCTCTTCTCCACCCACGACGAGCGGATAGTTGCCTACGCCCGCCGTATCGTTCGCCTCCGAGATGGCGTTGTGATCGGGGAGGAAGAACGATGACGTGGCGAGGATGGCGGTCGACTGTCACCTCGTCCAGGGAGCCCATGTGATGATGTTGCGACTCGCGATGTTATCCCTTTCTCGCCATCGCGGTCGTACCGCGCTATCGGTGGTGGCGGTAGCGGTCTCGGTAACCGCGGCGATCCTCGTTTCCTCGCTCGTGGATGGTATCGAGGGCGGCTTTCTCGACCAGCTCATCGGCACTTCAGGCCACGTCCGCGTCGAAGCCGTCGACGAGGAAGCGGAAGAACTCGGAACGTTCTCCGTCGAAACGGTGATATCCGACTACCGGTCTCTCCGTGACCGGGTATCCGAGCATGTCGACGAGGGCGGAATTGCGACGACCCTCGAGGCGGAAGCGTTGCTGCTTGCGGACGCCGGTCGCCGCAACTTCCCGGTACTCGCGGTAGGGGTAGGCCTTGGGGAAGATGGAAATCCGCGCGGGCTCTATCGCGATGCCCGGGAAAGCCTCGAAGAATCGGGCCGGTTTCCTCCCGGAGAGGGGGAAGTACTCGTATCGCGGCGGGTGGTGGAGCTGCTCGAGCTCGATCGCGGCGATTCGGTCGTGCTGCTCGCCGAGGATGTAACCGGAAGCCCGTACCATCTGGAACTAGAGATCGTCGATCTCTACCACACCGACGACCCCGACTTTGACCGGACTACCGTCTTCGTCGCGCATTCTACCGTCGAAGAGCTCATCTATCAGATCGGGGCGACGCGGCGAATGCCCATCTTCCTCGACAACCGCGGTGCAGCCGAATCGGTCGCTGCGACGCTCGGCGATCTCGTCCCCGAGAATGTCCGTGTGCGAACGTGGCGGGAGATCCACGAGTCTTTCCTGGTCACGCTCGAACTGTTCGACGTGTTCGAGCTGATGATTCTTGCGTTGATGATGGTGGTGGCCGGTGGCACGATCGCCAACACGATCCTCATGGGTGTCTTCGATCGCGCGCAGGAGTTCGGCACGATGCGAGCCATCGGAATGAAACGCAGAAGCGCGTTCCGGCTCGTGATTGCCGAGGGGCTCGCTATCTCGCTTGTGGGTATTGCACTCGCCACTTCGCTCACGGTGCCGGCGCTGGCCGCGGTACCCGAGGGGGGGATCTACATTGGAGAGGTCGGTGTCGCATTCGGCATCGGCGAGCGTCTTACACCAATCCTGACCGCCGGCAGCTATCTTACCGCGGTTGTGACCGGATTGGCCGTGGCGCTCATCGGTGCGGCCTATGCCGGTTTTCTGCTGCGACGCGCCCCGATTACGACTTTGCTTCGGGAGGATTGATGGACCTTCTGTTACTTGCTGCGAGAAACGTATTGCGTCAGCCGCGCCGGAGCGTGCTGAACGGCGTCATTCTGGTGGTAGCAACGGCGGTGATGGTGATCGGCCTCGCGTGGGTTGCCGGCTACGGGCGCTACATCTACGGCTCGGTGCGCGATTTCGAGACCGGGGATGCGCAATTGCTGCGGGCCGGATACCAGGCGGAGGCGGCCCGCTTGCCCGTCGATCTGCTCATGCCGCGCTCTGCCGAGCTTCGGGAGGCCGCGCTGGCCGAACCGGAAGTGGGTGCGGCATCGGAGCGACTCTCGGTCGCCGCGCGCGTTACCTCCGGACGGCGAGGACACCGGGTCGAAGGAATTGGAGTGCGATTTCGCGACGAGCGGGAGGTCACCACGATTGCCGATTACATCGTCGCCGGCTCGTACCCGGACGACGGCCTTGTCAATGAAGCTCCGGCAGCGCTCCTCGGCCGGCCCGTCGCGGAGTATCTCGGTGTAGAGCCCGGCGATACGGTCTACGTGCGAGCCGCCGATGCAGACGGTGTCGAAGATCTCGTCGACTTCCGGGTGGGCGGAGTGTTCGAGCTCGGGTACGCTCACATCGACCGAAACCGCATCTTCCTCGAGCTCGATACCGTACGCACACTCGTGCGAGCCGGAGACAGCGCCTCCCGGATCGTCCTGCGTGCGGCCGAGGGTCGTGCTCCGGCTGAGGCGCGTGCGGCAGCCGAACGGCTGGCGGTCGGTGAAAACTCCTCCGGTACGGGTGACGCCGATACCGCCGCCGACCTTGAGCTCGAGGCGCTCGGCTGGCGAGAGCTCGCGAGTACTGTCGTCGCCGCGGTCGAGGCCGACACCGCTATGTTTTATCTCATGCTCGCCGTCATTTTCGCGCTCGGGCTCTTCGGGATGGTGAACTCGGTGAGCGTCTCGGTTCGGGAGCGAACCCGCGAGATCGCCACCCTTCGCGCCGTGGGAATGCGCAGGCGAACCGTCGTCAGGCTCTTCGCCGCCGAAGCGGCGGTGCTCGCGACGGTCTCGGTCATCGTCGCCTTCATTCTTGCCTCACCCCTCCTCTGGTACTGGGGGACGGCCGGAATCGACATCGCGGCTCACGTGCCGCCGGAGCTACCGATTCCATTCGGCGAGCGTTTTCGTACCGTGTTGCGGTGGGGGCATCTGGTCGGGGCGGCGGCTGTCACGATCGGCGTGTCGGTCGCTGCGGCAGTCTGGCCCGCCCGCGGCGTGGCTCGACGCTCGGTAGCCGAAGCGCTACGGTCGAAGTAGTGGAGCCCGGGTAGTGAATCGGTGGCTCGGAGTCCCTGAGCCTGGGCGGCATTGACCGACCCGTCCGTACACGGCACGATACCGTATGCGCCCGAATACGATCGTCTTCTTTACCGACCAGCAGCGGTGGGATACCACCGGAATCCACGGTAACCCGCTGAATCTTACGCCGAACTTCGACCGAATCGCGCGAACCGGCACACATGTGGCCAACTCGATCACATGCCAACCGGTCTGCGGTCCGGCTCGCTCGTGCATGCAGAGCGGGCGATTCGCTACGGAGACCGGATGCTTTCGAAACGGCATCGGTCTTCCTGCCGACACCCGGACGCTTGCCCATCTGTTTTCCGATGCCGGGTACTCGACAGCGTATATCGGCAAGTGGCACCTCGCCGGCGGCCACGACGACCCGGTGCCCCGGGACCAGCAGGGGGGATACGACTACTGGCTCGGCGCGAATCTGCTGGAGTTCACATCCGACGCCTACGATACGCGCGTCTTCGACGGAGACGGGCAGGAGGTCTTTCTTCCCGGATACCGGGTCGATGCGCTGACCGATGCGGCGATCCGCTACATCCACACGCATCGCCGGCAGAACCCCGATAAGCCGTTCTTTCTCTACTTCTCACTGCTCGAGCCGCACCATCAGAATCATGTCGATGCGTATCCCGCACCTCGCGGATACGAGCTCGACTACACAGGGCGCTACACACCGCCTGACCTGCAGGCACTCGGCGGCAGTTCCGCCCGCCATCTACCGGGCTACTACGGCATGGTCAAGCGAATCGACGAAGCGTTCGGTCGGATGCTCGATGCGCTCGAGAGCCTCGGTATTCTCGAGGAGACGAATATGCTTTTCACCTCCGACCACGGCTCTCACTTCAAGACGCGCAACGGTGAGTATAAGCGAAGCTGCCACGAGTCGTCGGTCCGGGTACCGACGGCGCTCTGCGGACCGGCCTTCGACGGCGGCGGGAGAGTCGATGCTCCGGTCAGTCTCATCGATCTGCCACCGACGCTGCTTCACGCGGCGGGAATCGAACCGCCGGCCGTCTATCGCGGCCGCTCGATCGTTCCGCTTCTCGGAGGCGGACGAGACGGGCAGCGTCGTGACAGCGTCTTCATACAGATCAGCGAGGCCGAGGTGGGCCGCGCGGTTCGGACGCGGCGATGGAAGTACGCCGTCCGGGCCGATCATGCCGATCCGAACGGAGACCCGGGCGCCGACGAGTACACCGAGGCGTTTCTCTACGATCTCAAACACGACCCGTACGAGCTGGAAAACCTCGTCGATCTCGATTCGCACACGATCGTCCGTGACCGGCTGCGGGAGGAGCTGCAGATGTGGATGCAGGAGGCCGGTGAACCGCGTGCTCGCATCCATCCTCCATCCCAACTCAGACGGGCGCCGGCGCGTTCGATCCGCCCGGAGGAGATCGTGTAGCGCAGCGGCGATCGCCGGCCCCGGTGTGCTTCTTCGGAACTACCGTAGCAGTTGCCCGGGCGGTATCCGTGTTACTGGCCGGAGACCGAGTCCACCGACCCGAAGAGCTCGACGAGCTTGCTGCGGTCGGAGTCGGCCAGGGGCGGACGTTCGATCGAGGCGACGTTCTCGCGCAGGTGCTCGGGACTGCTTGTGCCGCAGAGGACCACGTCGATTCCCGGCTCATCGCGACAGAACCGGTAGGCTGCGTCGGGAAGGCTCACCGCGGCCTGAGGGTCGTCGGGGCGCAGGAGAAAACCGAGCGGATCATCGCGGTCGATCTTACGGGCGTCGACCTCGCCGCGCTCGATCAGCTTCGCCACCGTCTCCTTGAGCTTCTCCGGCTGATGCAGGTCGTTTCGCACGGCGAACATGTCCAGGATACCGATCCCCTTCTCGCGCGCCGCCGCGAGTACCCGGGTGCGGGCCGACTGATTGAGGATGTTGAACCCTACCATCATCACCTCCCAACAGTCGTCGGCGACCGCCAGTTCGAGCATCCGGTGGGCGGGGTCGCTGTTGAATGGCTCGGTAATGCCGAGCGCCGCGATCTTACCGTCGCTGCGAAGCCGTTCGAGTGTCGGCACGAGCTCGTCGCGCACCTGCTCGTAATCGTCCGTACGGACACCGTGGAGATGGTAGATGTCCACCCTCTCGGTTTGCAGCCGCTCGAGACTGGCCTCCAGCCCCTCGATCAGCCGGGTTGCGCCGATTACCCCGTTGTCATCGCGTGGAGTTTTCTTTGTGGAGATGATGATGCGATCGCGCTCGAACCCGCCTATCGCCTCACCGACGATCGGCTCGGTTCCGTACACTTCGGAGCTGTCGATGAGATTCACACCGTGCTCGATCGCCTGCCGGACGATAGCCACGCTGTGTGCTGAGTCGTAGCCGGTGCTCTGCCCGAGGCGGCTCAGACCGCCGCCGCCGATTCCGAGAACGCTCGCCTGCAGGCCGGTACGGCCGAGGGTACGGTATTCCATTACTCACCACCTCCTCTCAATTGAAGTGTTCCAGCGTTTCGCGGAGTGTGGCAAGGTCTGCTGTCGGCGACTCGAATAGATACGACATCAGCTCGCCTCGACCGACGAGCAGTACTCCGCGAAGTTGCGTCTTGGATATCAACAACCCTCATACATGTTTCCCGTCTGCAGGCGGTAGCATACCAAACTGATCGGCCAAGGAGCACCGGAGGTTCGAACTGCTTATGCCTTCAGATCGTCTATTTCCCGTAATGCTTGATCGAAGCCTGCGAGGCTGTCTTCCAGACGTGACGGCCGGTTTCTTCGAAGCCAGAGCAGAGAAAGCTGCTCGCGTATCGTCTCAAGCTCGTCTCGGTGCGTATCCACTGTTTCGGCGTCCACTGTACCTCCGCTGCGCACCTTTCTTGCAATGAGTACTCGTCGCGATGCTGCGCGATTCATGAGATTCGCGAGCGAGTACTCTTCGATCGTCGTGCGCTCGAATCCCAATCTTTCGTCCTGGAGGATTTCCGTGCCGACGTTCTCCCACGGAGTACTGGAAGCGATTGAGTCCGCCGCTTCGATCTTTGAGCGAAGAGTTTGCTCTTCCATTTCCCCCGAATCGATCATCGGTCGAACACTGGAGAATCCCCTGCCATACGATTCCGGTTTGGATAGTCGTTCAAGGAGCGCGTGATACGCCCAACGACCGAAATCGTCATCACCGATAGTCTTAAGCACAGGCACGAGCGCTCCGGATGTGTCCGCGTAAATATGCTTGGTGTAATTGCTGAGAAACTCGTCATCATTCGGATCGGACGCGCCCTCGTGATTCCATGAGCAGGCAGCCCCGTATGCGGCTCCATGCATGCTCACTCCCAAAGCATTCCGATGGCCGGCGTCGCCCCAGTCGGTGTTGAGGAGTCCCTCGGCCCCGGATTCCACTGCAACTCCGGCAAACCGGTGAATATTGTTCATACCGGTTCGAAGCCGCGTTCCGTGACTTTGCCATCCGTTCGTCCCCGGGCAGCATACGAACGGGAGTCCTGCCTCAACGAACTCAGCGGTACGCGGAATGCGTTCGCCGTCCGGCGAGTAATCCCAGTTGAGCACGACGATATCCGGCGGAAGTCTGGATATGATCTCCGGGTGCTGGAGAACGATATCACCCCAGATGCTAAATCTCTTTCCATGCTTCAGCGAGAGTTCTCGCAGTTCGAGTATGAAGTCGAGATAGACGGTGCCGAGTCCCAGTTCCTCTGCCTTCTTTTTCGATTGTCCCTGACCGAGCTCCCAAGGTTCATCACCGC
>PUOG01000169.1 GCA_003552745.1 Spirochaetaceae bacterium | reverse complement strand
GATGAACAGCGCGTTCTCAGCGAGACTGCCGTTCTGCTGGTCAAGTACTCCATTCGCGAGGAACTCGACCGGCTGAATGCACACCTGTCGGCGTTCGACGCCGCCGCGCGCGAACACGGAGTTGTCGGGAAGAAGCTCGACTTCATATGTCAGGAGATCGGACGCGAGGTGAACACCATCGGCTCGAAAAGCATTCTCGCAGATGTGAACGCTGCGGTGGTCTCGGCGAAGAACGCCGTGGAGAATATCCGTGAACAGCTCAGGAATATCGAGTAGTGAGTAACTACGGAGTACGCATTGCCATTTCGGGGAAGAGCGGCTGTGGAAACTCGACAACGAGCCGGCGTGTCGCTCGCGCGCTCGGATATCCCATGATCAACTACACCTTTCACTCGATCGCCATCGAACGAAATGTCGATTTCAAGACGGTATGCACATGGGCGGAGGAGGATTCGTCCTGGGATCTGTACGTCGACAAGAAACAGGTGCAGATGGCCGAAGAGGCAGGGAAGTGCGTGCTCGGCTCTCGCCTGGCAATCTGGATGCTCGAGTCGGCCGATCTGAGCGTCTATCTCGATGCTCCACTCGAGGTCCGCGCCGGCCGGATTCGGGAGCGCGAGGGTGGTGACATTGACGAGGTAATCCAGGAGACGGCGGAGCGCGATCGACGCGATCACGAACGATATATGCGCCTGTACAACATCGACAACGATCGGTACGAGTTCGCCGATCTGATCGTCGACACGACGAATCTGAGTCAACAGGAGGTCGCGAACCTCGTCGTCGAAGAGGTCACGCGGCGCTTCGGTATCCGCCCGATCAATCCGCACAAGCATGAGTGATACTCTCTCGCGCGCCCTCTCGGTCGCCTCGCGCCTGTCGCACTCGCTCGGCGACCTCTCGTTCGCCTCGCCGGTGGAGTATGTCTACAACCCGCTCGAGTATGCGTGGGACGTCCACGCTGCGTATCTCGCAAGGTACGGCGCCGGGAAGAAGCGCGTACTCTTTCTCGGGATGAATCCGGGCCCGTGGGGCATGGCGCAGACCGGGGTTCCGTTCGGGGATGCCGGGTGTGTTCGCGAATGGCTCGATCTCGAGTGCAACGTTGCGAAACCGGCTGTAGAGCATCCGAAGCGTCCTGTCTCGGGATTCGATTGCCCGCGCGGAGAGGTCAGCGGTCGCCGTCTTTGGAGCCTCTTCGCTGAGCGTTTCGTCTCGCCCGATCGGTTCTTCGAAGATGCGTTCGTCCTCAACTATTGTCCGCTTCTCTTTCTCGAGGAGTCGGGGCGCAATCGGACACCGGACAGACTGCCGGCTTCCGAGCGCGAAGCGCTCGAAGAGCTTTGTGATGCCGCGCTCCTCGAGTACCTCTCACTCTTTGAGCCGTCGTACGCGGTCGGCGTCGGCGCGTTTGCCGAACGATGCCTCTCGCGTGTGGTAGCGCATTCGGCGGTAGATGCCACGATAGTGCGCATGCTTCATCCGAGTCCGGCCAGTCCGCGGGCGAACCGAGGTTGGGCGGAGGCGGCGACGGCGGAGCTGCTCAGCGCCGGCGTGTGGTCGGAATAATCGCCTTGTGGCACGATTCAAAGCGCCGAATTCAGAGCACCGAACGCACCGCGGGGCGGGTCTTTACCGCAGGTGGACATATCGGCATAATGTCGTGCGTATGATATTGCCGTTAGATAAATTGAACAGCTACGACAAAAACATCTACCAGTTGACGTGCGCGGCCATTCGTCGGGCGTATCAGATCACCATGACCGGCGACGAAGAACTCGAAGAGAATGATGGAAAGGTTGTTTCGACGGCCATCCGTCAACTTCTGACCGACAAGGTAGAGTATCAGATCGAGGAGTGAGCGCGCTTCCACCGTTCGCCGTTGTTTTCGGCCCCACTGCCGCCGGTAAAACTGAGGCGATATCTTCGCTGTACCGCGAGTTCGATCGCCGCGGCATACCGATCGAGCTTGTGAGTGCGGACAGTATGCAGGTGTATCGCGGCATGGACATCGGCACGGCGAAGCCGGTCCCGGCCGAGCGCGAGCGCTTTCCCCATCATCTCATAGATATTCGAAATCCGAACGAACACTTTAACGTCGGCGAGTTCGTGCGTCTCGCCGAACAGGCGATCCGCGCAGCCTCCGGCCGGGGATCGATTCCCATAGTCAGCGGCGGGACGGCGTTCTACATCCGGGCGCTTCTCGCCGGCTTGCCGGAGACTCCCCCTTCCGATCCGGAGGTGCGCGAGCAGATAGAGCGAGAGATATCCGCTCTCGGTCCGGCCTCGTTACACGAACAGCTTGCCGCGGTCGACCCGTCGAGTGCCGAACGAATCGCCCCGAACGACCGCTATCGCATAGCTCGCGCGCTCGAGGTGTACCGTTGTACCGGACGGCCGCGCTCGAGCTTCGATCTGCCGGTGACGATACGAACCGATCTGCATGTGGTCGCCGTCGGACTGGAGCGCGAACGGGCGGCACTCTACGAGTCGGTGAACCAACGGGTCGACGAAATGTTCAGACTCGGGTTACGTACGGAGGTCGAAAATCTTGTAGCTGCCGGATATCGACCGGGTGATCCGGGACTGCGGGCGATCGGTTATCGTGAGTTCTTTTCCGGTTACGACGAGACCACGGAGCTTCGACCGGACGAGGAGGTGGTTCCGCTCATAAGGCGGAACACACGTCACTTTGCCAAGCGCCAGATCACCTTCTTCCGTCGAATGAACGGCGTGCGTTGGGTGGCAGCCGGCGACCATGAATCGCTGTACGAGCTCGTGAGCCGGGTTACGCGGTGTTGACCAAGGTCGCGGCGGCTCGGTATAGTGCGGGTTCACGTCGTCAGGATGGGTT
>PUOG01000341.1 GCA_003552745.1 Spirochaetaceae bacterium | reverse complement strand
CGAAGGAGAACAGTACCGAACGAAACACCGGATATCAGCCCGACAAGCACCGAAAGCATGAACGCTGCCGCTGCGCCGACTCCGGAAGCTCTTACATCTACCGATACCTGCAATCGGCAATTCCCCTCTCGAAAGAGCATGGTAGGCAAAATGCTACCTACCGTCAAGCAAGCATGATTCCCACTATTCGGTCGAGCGGCCGAAAAGCCGTCTCAGGAACTGACCGACTCCTCCTCCCTCGCGAAACTCCACCTTCTCCAGGCGCCCCACAATGTGCTGTACGCAGATACTCGCCTTGCTCTTCGGATTCCCGACGAGAAACGGCCGCTGCCGCAGGACCGACTGATGTACGTCCGGGTCGTCGTACACGTAGCCGAGATAGTCCACTTTGAGGTTCAGAAACTGGCCGGCAATGTTCACAATCCGCTCGGCGACGCGCTTCCCCTCGGTCACCGAGCTTACACGATTCACGATAAGCTTCAAGCCGAGGCTGAGGTTGTCGATTTCGGTAGCGATAATCTTGATGATTCCATACGCGTCGGTAATCGCCGTCGGCTCCGGAGTCGTGACTATGATTGCCTCGTCCGCGGCTGCAATGAAGCTCAGTACGTTGCTCGAGACACCGGCCCCGGTGTCGATGATTACGACGTCGGCGTTACCGAGTTCGGAGAACTCCTCCACGAAACCATTGCGCTCTTCCTCGTTGAGGTTGGCAATCTTGGCAAATCCACTGGCCCCGGCTACGATCCGTATACCGTAATTGGTATCCATGATGATCTCGCGCATCGTCTTCTGGCGCCGGATGACGTGGTACAGATTGTACTTCGGTATAATGCCGAGCACCACGTTCACGTTCGCCAGCCCGAGATCGGCATCCATGAGAACGACCCGCTTGCCGAGATTTGCATAGGCTATGGCAATATTCGTGGCGATATTCGTCTTCCCGACACCACCCTTCCCGCTCGCGATCGCGATCACTCGCGTTTTCGACGCCTCGGCGCTGCCGTTCTTCGTACGCATTATTTCACGCAGGGTCTCCGCCTGATCAGCCATGAATCGGTTCTCCTCAATTACGCTCTCGTACCGGCGGCCCCGAAGCGGCTTTCCAGCCACTCCCGCTGGATCCTGAACCCGTCGAGCTTCAGAAGCAGCCGCGTAGCGCTCGCCTTGTCTATGTCCACAGGGACCTGTTGACCATCGGTAATGAACGACAGAGGACGGCTTCGCTCGTACAACAGGCTAATGAGGCTTCCGACACAGGAGGTCTCGTCGAGCTTGGTCGCCACCACCGAACGGTATCCGAACGGTTCGAACTGCTGCATGATCGTCTCAATATCACTCGCCTTCGTCGTTGCGCTTAACGCAAGGTGTACGCTTGTGTCACGACCGCATGCTTCCAGCTGTTCCCTCATTTCCCCGATCTTCCGGGAATCCTTCGGGCTCTTGCCGATGGTATCGATGAACACGAGGTCCACATCGCGATACAGCGCACTCTGTTTCTCTAAATCGGCATAAGACTCGGCGCAGTGTACCGGGATTCCCATTATTTCGCCGTATGTTTCGATCTGCTGTCGCGCCCCGATTCGATAGTTGTCAATGGTGATGATGCGGACATCGTGCGTCTCCAGTCCACGAGAACCGAGCCCCCACATCGCCGCGAGCTTCGCGATCGTCGTGGTCTTCCCCACCCCGGTCGGGCCGACCAGAACAAAGGTGTGTCTGCGTTTCTCCTGCTCGTAGTCGTAGAGAGGGATACTCTCGCCGATCCACTCAACGACCCGCTGCTCGACCATCTCCACATCATCGAGCTCATCGAGTGCGAACTCCCGTTTGATGCGGGCGACCATATTGCGGACATAGCCGGGGGTGAACTCGTTTCGCTCGAGCAACTCACGAACGTGCTCGATCGTCTCGTGCTCCCGTTCGTTGCCGGGTGGGCGGAAGACCGATTCGGAGAGCTGATTCTTGAGTCCTTGAACCTCCTCCACAAGCGTCTCGAGCGTCCGGTCGCTCTTCACCGAGCCGAGGATCTTCCGCTTCTCTTCCTCCACCTCGGTCACCGGGCGTTTCGGTTTCCGCGCCGGCTCGTTCGACAGGTAACCGGTCAGTTCGACACCTTCGCGGCTGAAAAGTCCGAGGAACCCTCCCATGCGAATGGTGCGCTGATGCATGACTTTCGCCTGGTCGCCATACTTAGCCCGTACCTTCTCCATCGCGTCGCGATGCGTCGGCGCCTGTTCAACGAAGTATTCCATTGTCCCCCCAACTCATTTCAGTCACTGCACCTTTACTTCCCCGAGGCTGTTCACCCGTATATCGGATGCGACCTCCGGAACGCTCAACACGGCAAGATCCGGAATGTCACGGACCGTGCTCGCCCTCACAAGCGGGCGTGCCCGCTCGGAACAGAGAATGACGGGGAAGTACCCCTGCCGCTGTACGTTTGCTACCGCGTTCGTCAATGCATTAATCCAGGCCCGCTGGAGTTCAGGCTTCAACGCCGGCACGGCACCCCCGGCGGTATCGATCTTACTGTCAACGAGCGCCTGTTCGAGCGACGGGTCGATGGTGAGAACGTTCAGCACTCGCTCGTCGTCGGCAAACTGGAGACAAATCTGCCGGCCGAGAGCCTGACGTGTCTTCTCCACGAGAAAGCCGCTGTCCTTGCTGACGGTAGCATAGTCGGCAAGCGTTTCCAATATAGCCACCATATTGCGAACACTAATGCGCTCACGCAGCAATCCCTGCAAGACCTTCTGAATCTCCCCGAGCGAGAGGGCGTTCTGCGCCTCATCGACCACCGCCGGGTAATCCTTGCGCAGGTTGTCGAGCATATTCCGCACTTCCTGGCGCCCGAGAATTT